>JBGSVU010000001.1:0-3205 GCA_041752775.1 Pirellulaceae bacterium
GCTTCCTGCGTAATCGCGATATCATGCGGATGGCTTTCCCTGACGCTGGCCGCGGAGACCTGAATGAACTGGGCTTCCGTGCGCAACTGTTCAATTGTTTCGGCGCCACAGTAACCCATGGCAGCCCGCAACCCACCGACCAGCTGGTACACATAGTCGGCGAGCGCACCTTTGTGCGGGACACGACCCTCGACGCCTTCCGGAACCAGTTTGTCGGACGGTGCACCCGCCTGGCGGTAACGTTCGCTGGACCCCTTCTGCATGGCTCCCATCGAGCCCATGCCGCGGTACACTTTGAACGTTCGACCCTGGTACAGAATTGTCTGACCAGGGCTTTCCGACAGTCCGGCAAACAGTCCGCCGATCATCACACTGCTGGCACCGGCCGCAATCGCTTTGGCAATATCGCCCGAGTAACGGATTCCTCCATCAGCAATGATGGGGACTCCCGCTGCCAGGGCCGCACTTGCCGCGTCGTGAATGGCTGTGATCTGGGGCACGCCCACACCACTGACCACTCGCGTCGTGCAGATGGATCCCGGCCCGATCCCGACTTTTACGGCATCCGCACCGGCATCAATCAGGGCGGAGCATCCTTCTGCTGTCGCCACATTGCCCGCGATCACATCGATGTCAAACTGTGACTTGATCTCCCGAACGGTTTCGATAACGTTTTTGGAATGTCCATGGGCACTGTCCACGACCAGCACATCGACTCCCTTGTCGATCAGGCTGGCCACGCGTTCCAGATCGTGAACGCCGACCGCCGCGCCGACTCGCAACCGCCCCTGCCGGTCTTTACAGGCATTGGGGAAGCGATTCATCATGTCGATGTCGCGGATCGTAATCAGACCCTTCAGTCTGTTCTTTTCGTCAATCAGTAAAAGTTTCTCCACCTTTTTAGCCGTTAAAATCTTTTCAGCTTGCTCAAGCGTTACGTCCCCCGTAGCCGTTACAAGGTTTTCCCGCGTCATTACCTCGGAAATTCGCTGGTCGCGGTTTTCCAGAAATCTCAGATCGCGCCGCGTCAGAATCCCGGCTAGCGTTCCGTCTGCATGCACGATCGGCACGCCCGAGACGTTGTGCTGTTGCATCATCGCCTGGGCCTGGCCGACCGAAGCTTCCGGTGGTAACGTAATCGGATCGATGATGATGCCGTTGGCCGAACGTTTGACCCGGTTGACTTCCTCAGTCTGGGCCTGGATCGAGAGATTCTTGTGAATAATCCCCAGCCCCCCTGATTTGCCCAAAGCGATCGCCATGGCGCTCTCGGTGACCGTGTCCATCGGCGAGCTGACCAGGGGGATGTTGACTTGCACCCGCCGGGTCAGTTGCGTGGCGACGCTGACCTGCGAAGGGACGATTTCGCTGTACCGGGGTACCAGCAGTACGTCGTCAAAGGTAATGCCGGTTTTGAGCAGTTTGGTTGAGTCCATTTCGTTTTTATTCTGTTCACAAAAAAAGTAGCGGAAGGGCGCAAGCCCTCCGGTCCCGCTGGATTCCGCATGGTCCCCAACAAAAAGTAGCGGAAGGGCGCAAGCCCTCCGGTCCGGTCCACTACCCCCATCGCCGTGACCCCGGCAAAAAGTAACCCGGCATTATTGCCCTGATCGCAAACGTTTACAATGAGCGGATCAAAATCACACCGAGCCCAGCCACTTGCCCGAAAAATCCTTCCCGGTGGTGCGGCCTGATATTTTTTCCGGAACACGGTTACAGCACAACACCGGGCCAACTGGCGACGCCATTCGAGAGTCGCCTTGCCGCGCCCCCCAGAATTTCTCCTCCGAAATCCCATGTCCCAGCCGGTCGACAATCCCCAACCACTTTCCGTTGCCGAACTGACACAACGTCTCAGGCAGACGCTGGCCCACGAATTTGGCAACGTGCTGGTGGAGGGCGAGGTTTCGGATATTGTCCGGGCATCGAGCGGACATGTTTATTTTACGCTCAAGGACAGTTCCGCCCGGATCTCGGCCGTTCTCTGGCGCAGCGCAGCCGCACGGCTGCGGTTCGACCTCGAGGAAGGCCAGCAAATCATCTGTCGGGGCAATGTCGACATCTATGCGCCCCGCGGGAATTACCAGTTGATTGTCCAGTCCGTTCAACCCGTTGGGCAGGGAGCACTCGAAATCGCTTTTCAGCAGCTTTTTCGCCGGCTTCAGTCCGAGGGGTTGTTCGATCCGGCACGGAAACGCCCAATCCCGACGATCCCGCGGCGAATCGCTGTAGTGACCAGTCCGCAGGGTGCCGCCATTCGCGACTTTGTCGAAGTCCTCTCGCGGCGTTGGCCGGGTGCCGATTTGACCGTGATTCCCACACGGGTCCAGGGGGCAGGCGCGGCCAGGGAAATCGCCCGAGCGATCGATATGGCCAACGCGGTTTTGCCCCAGTTCGACGTGCTGGTCGTCTGTCGGGGCGGCGGCAGCCTGGAAGATCTCTGGGCCTTTAACGAAGAGCCGGTTTGCCGGGCGGTGGCCAGTTCCCGCATTCCAGTGGTGTCTGGCGTCGGCCATGAAATCGATGTGACGTTGTGCGATTTGACCGCTGATTTGCGGGCACTCACCCCCAGCGAAGCGGCTGAGCGGATTGTCCCTGACCGCGCCGAGTTGATGAACCAGTTGCGAATCATGCGCGGCAGGATGGCTGCCGGCCTGTCCCACCGTTTGCGAACCGCCCAACAAACCGTGGACATGCTGGCCAGTCGCCCCGTTATCGCCCGACCACTCGACGGCCTGGACGTGATCCGGCGGAGATTGCTGGAACTCGCCGGTGGACTTCGCCGCCCCATGGACCGCCGAACGGACCGGGCGCGGCATCTCGCTGCCGAACTGGGTGGTCGCCTGGAAACGCTCAGCCCGCTCGCTGTGCTGCGCCGGGGCTATTCGATAACCACGACCCGGTCCGGCAAAGTCATTGAAACAGCTGCGGAAATTTCGGCAGGGGAAGCAATAAACATCCGGATTGCGGACGGGACGATTTCCGCCAGGACCCTTGCCATTGTTCCAAACCAAAAAGAAAACCCGCAATAGCCCAGCCCTTTCGACAGATCCGGGCCAGCCGAAAAACGCGTCATCGGCATGCTAGCGTCAAAGACTGATGGGAAAACCACTTTTCACTCCAGTCGGCAATCTGATACAAGCTTGATTTGAAAGTTCCCGCATTTTTCAAATGCCCTGTTGCGCCCTGAATAGTCTGCCCCATG
>JBGSVU010000002.1:0-5801 GCA_041752775.1 Pirellulaceae bacterium
GGCGGCAGAAATCCATGGCGACAGGTTCGCCCGCACCTTCCAGATTTGCGAGAACTCCATGAGACGGACTGGCCTGTTCCTGTTGTTGCTGTCAGTTGCGATCGCAAGTTCGTTTGCCTGTGGCCAGGAAGTCGCGCGTTCGCCCGAAATGGTTGACGTTTTTGTTCCCGAAGACGATGGCTACCCGGCCATTCGTATTCCCTCCCTGGTCGCGACCGCGAACGGCACGTTGCTGGCCTTTGCCGAAGGCCGACAGGGCGGCGACCACTCCGCCAATGAGATCATTCTCAAACGCAGTTCGGACAACGGGCAGTCGTGGAGCAAACTGCAGCGGATTCATCATGTGGACGGGATGGCGCTCAACAACCCTCAGGCTGTTGTCCTCGATTCCGGACGGGTGTTGCTGCTCTACCAGCAGAATCGCGTGGGCGAACGGGCTGCCAAACCCGGCCTCGGACCCGATGCCTACACCAACTGGATTCAGTTCAGCGACGATCACGGGGCCACGTGGAGCACACCCCGCGATATCACCGAAGGCACGAAACGGACTGAAACCGTGACCAGCGTGGCTTCCGGGCCTGGCATCGGTATCGTGCTGACCCGAAACGAAAAAGTTCGCGGACGAATTCTGATGCCCTTCAACCAGGGGCCTTTCGGGCAATGGAAAGTCTACGCCGCAATCAGCGACGATCAGGGACAAACGTGGTCGATGGGCGAAACCGCGCCCGAAGGTGACACTCCCGGATTCGCAAACGAAGTCCAGTTTGTGGAACTTGAGGATGGTTCCGTAATGCTGAACGCGAGAAACCAGGGGGCCGATGTCCGGTTGCGGAAAATGGCCATCAGCCGGGATGGAAGCGAGACCTGGAGCCCAACCGTTGCCGTGCCCGAGCTGGTTGATCCGGTTTGCCAGGCGGCAATCCTGCGGTACTCCTGGCCAGACCACGAGAACAAAACGCCAGGCGTGATTCTTTTTCTCAACCCGGCCAATCCCCAGTCCCGGACGTCGGGAGGTTTGCGATTTTCGCTCGATGACGGGCAATCCTGGTCGCAGCCTGAAATCCTTTACGCCGGCGGATTCGCCTACTCCTGCATGACACGGATGCAGGATGACCGCGTCGGGATCGTCTTTGAGAAGGACGGCTACAAAACCATCAGCTTCATGGCAGTCGATTTGCCCGACCTGGAAAACTCCGGACAGTAACAGCCGGGCAGCGTGGCACCTGGACCAGGCCTGCATCACCCGAACCCACGGGACCAGGAACCTGCCCCAAAGCGCTCAAACTTCTGTATAGCCAGAGAAGTCCAGCTCCCCATGGAAACAGGCTCTAGTCAACGGACCTGAGCCGCGGGAGATCGTATCCGACCGGCGAAACACGCGGCAAATCAAACTCGCGACGGCTGAGCGAAACGTAGTTGTGCCCGATTTCGATTTGGGCGCCTGACCAGACACGATTCCCGTTGGCATCCAGTCTGGCGTTCATGGTCGCTTTTTTCCCCGTGTGACAAATCGTTTTGATCTCGACCAGCTCATCGGCCCAGGCCAGCAGATACTTGCTGCCCTCAAACGGTTCACCCTGAAAATCCGTCCGCAATCCATAGCACAACACCGGAATCCCCAGGCGGTCGCAAACAACGGTCAACTGCAGGACCTGGGCAGCCGTCAAGAACTGGGCTTCGTCGACCAACACGCAACTGAATGGCGCAACGGAGTGCCGATTGTCGATCTCGACCAGCAGGTCAGCAGCCTGATCAAACCCGACCGCTTCACGTTCCAGCCCAATTCGGGAACCGATCACGCCGCTGCCACTGCGCGTGTCCAGACGGGGAGTCAGCAGGATCACGCGCATCCCACGCTCTTCGTAGTTGTAGGCGGACTGCAGCAGTGTGGTACTTTTCCCCGCATTCATCGCGGAGTAATAAAAATAGAGTTTGGCCATGCGATTTCCGGGAGAATCCGGCACGGAACCGGAACACAATTTTGGGAAAACAGACGAATTCTGGAACAGCCCTGCCGGTTGTCGATCGAACGTACATCTTTGTGGGTGCCGGCGGGTCCCGCAAGGTCGTCAATCAAAATGCAGGTGAGTCAATGCCTGTCCCCCAAACGGGCCGCCCCAAAACGGCTCGCCCCGAGTCTGCCCCCTCATCTGCAATTCCAGTGTTCGGCCCCTGTTCGGGACAGTCTCCAGGCTCATTCCAGCGCGACCAGCAGTTCTTCTGCCGGCAATCTCTGTTGAAAAGTGACCCCGCAACTGCCAGAATCGGGGCCGGTGCCCGCTCCACGGTTTCAATTGTAACCCCAGAGATCCTGAACTGACCGGCTGCCCGCCGCGTCAGCAAGGCAAACCGCCAAACCCCATACAAAACTTCAACACCCTCCTGAAAGGGTTTTAAAATGGCACGCCCGACAATTGCTCCCCGTTTCACTTTCGCTTTTCAATCGGTTGCCGTCGCAGCCTCTGCCGTGGCACTGGCCTGCAGCGGATGCCAGAAAGAAAAACCCTTTGATCCTGCTTCGCCGGATTCGATCGTGATTTTGCCAAGTTCCATCGAACTTGAAAAAATGGATGAAGAGCCCTCCGCGTCCGGAGAAGGTTCCAGTTCGGCATCGACTTTGCCGGAAGATGCCGGGCCAGGTGAGGGGCGCGGAGCGGACCAGGAACCGGTTCCAAACAACTGATGCGAATGGAATCGGAAACGGACGGACAGCGCGATCGAGCGTCACCGCCGAACGCACGGTGGCGGGGGTTTTGGATGCTGATGGCCGGATTTGTCCTGTACTGGCTGGCGCTGCCGCCGGCAGGAGCCTGGCCGCTGGGATGGCTGGTTTTTGCGCCCTGGACGGCGGTGGTTTGTGGCCCGGATGCGATTCAGCCCGGAGCTTTCCGAACCTGGCTGGCAGGATGGATCTTCTGGCTGGGTGCGATGTATTTCATACCCATGCCGCACCCCGCGCTCTGGATCGCATGGCCGCTGTTGTGCGGGTACATGGCGCTGTATCCGCTGGCGTTTTTCTGGATCTCGCGAAGGCTGGTCGGGCGAATGGGCTGGCCTGCGGTTTTGGTCATGCCTGCCGCTTGGGCCATGCTGGAATGGGTGCGCGGATGGATGATCACCGGATTCAGCATGGGGATGCTGGCCCATTCCCAGTTTCAGCAACCCTGGCTGATCCAGCTGGCCAGCGTCGGCGGTGACTGCCTGGTATCCCTGGTGATGGCGATCGTGGGAACTGCGGCCGGGACCGTTTTGTTTCTCCGTTCCCGTCCAGAACAGATGCGCTGGGCGATGCCCGTGGCCGTTTTGACAGTGGCAACGGTTAGCGGGTGGGGCTGGTACCGGCTGAACTCCGGCGAACCGGCAGTCCGCGCTGGAAATGGTGCGGGTACGCCTGTCATCCTGGTGCAGGGGTCTGTCGACACCATTCTGTTCGGTCCGGAACAGGCAGGGCAGCAAATGCAGTGGCTGTACGACCAGCGCTCGCAGTATCAGGAACTGACGCTGGAGGCGCGACAAAAGTGGCCCGCCGCGAGGCTGGTGGTTTGGCCGGAGGGGATTTTTAACGAATGGGTTTTTCTCGATGATCTGCACGATTTGTCCAGCCGAATGGACGAACAGGTTTCGGGGATGATTCGCCAGGCACCGTTGCGTATCCGGGAGGAGTGGGCCGCAATGATGGGAGTCCATTCCGTTGGCTCCGGCGCCGCAGCGTCGTCGGGAGCATCGCCCGTGGCCTTGCTGACCGGCGTGCCTGCCGTGCGTTATATCGAGGGAGAAAACTACAACGCCGCTGCCCTGATCGACGACTCGGGCGCGGTGGTCAACATTTACAAAAAAAATCATCGCGTCATCTTTGGAGAGTACCTGCCGCTGGCGAAAGTTTTTCCACTGATTGACCGGTTGTCGCCGGTGGGAAGGGGACTGGATCGCGGATTGCACGCTGCCGGTTTCCATTTCGACGGGTTGGTGATGATGCCGGAAATCTGTTTTGAGACTACCGTTTCGCATCTGGTTCGGCGGCACTGGCATGAGTTGAACTCGGGCGGGAACGCGCCGGATGCGATTTTCTGTTTGACGAACGATGGCTGGTTTTTTGGCTCCAGCTGTCTTGATCTGCACCTGGCCTGCAATGTATTTCGGGCTGTTGAAACGGCGACTCCGCTGCTTGTGGCCGCCAATACGGGGTTTTCGGCCGAGATTGACGGACGCGGACGGATTCTCCAGCAGGGACCGCGGCGGGAGACTGCAGCGATTCTCGCCAACCTCGGTCCGCGCACCCCGGAAATCACGGTCAACCTCGCGACGGGGGACTGGCCCTGGCTGGGGTTGACCGTCCTGCTGTTGGGGGGGATGGTTGCCAGTCGCTGGCGGAACATCTCCTGAATTCGCCATTGCCGCTGCAACTGGCACAGGCCTCAGGGTTTTCACAACCGGCGCGGCACGACGGCAAACTTCGATTCAAAAGCCCGCTTTCGTTCCGTTGTCGCCAGCCTGTCCTATGTTTCAGGGACACTGACCTGAGCGGTCTGGTTCTCCAACTTTGCCAGTCGGAATCAGAGAGATGATTACCAATACAATTCACGCAACCAGCAGGTTTCTCGCGGTCGCATCCGCGGTCTTCCTGTTCCATGCCTGCGGCCACACCGCAGCGGTCGCCCAATTCGATGGATTCCTGCAACCGTACCGCCAGGTCGACTTGTCGAGCGACGAAACCGGAATCCTGCAGGCGATGCTGGTAATCGAAGGCCAGCGGGTTGAGGCCGGTGAACCGGTCGCAAAGCTGACGGCCGATGACGAACAGGTCCAGTACGAAATGGCCAAACACCTCGCAGACTCGCGTGGCAATTACACGGCCGCCGAGAAAATGCTGGAAAAACGCCAGACCGTATTCAGCCAGATCGAACAAATGCACGCACAGCAACACGCCAATGAAAACGAACTGTTGCGGGCCGAACTGGAGCTGGAAATGGCTGCCGCCCGGCTGGTGGCCGCACGCGACGAGATCATCACCCACAATTTCGAAATGCAAAGTGCCAAAATCCGGCTGGACCGGCGCACCATCACCGCTCCGATATCGGGAATCGTCTCGCAAATCCATTGCCGCGAAGGGGAATACGTCAGCCCCGTTCGTGCGGAAATCATTACGATCGTTAACGTGGACCAGCTGTACGCCGTATTCAACGTACCCAGCAACCACGCCAGCCAGTTCGTCGTTGGCAAGACTTTTCACATCAACTGCTTTTCGGGAAACTCGGTTGCCGCCGTTGTGGAAAGCATTGGTGTCGCCATTGACGCAGAAAGTGGCACGATCCAGGTCAAGCTGGTAATTGACAATTCCGCCCAGCAACTGCGGGCGGGCGATTCCTGCACGCTGATGATCGACGCCATCCCCTGATCCGGAAGACAAAGTAAATCGCCCAGACTGATTCCACAGTGATTGACCCACAGCCACTGTCGAATCTGCAGAGTAGCCTGCCGCCGCCGGTGCCATTCTGCAGTTTCATTGTTGTTCCACCGGTTAATACCGGAATCCTGCTGGTTCCAGAATGACCGGGGCACGTTGTCGCCCGCCGTTCACTGGCGCTGGCGTTACCGGATCGCGGCCAGTCCATGCAATTCGCTTCAGGTCAAACGTTTACAGCCCAGTCCCGGCAGTGCACCCAGCACGCGTCCGGGCAAACGCCAGCGCGGCCATCGTCCGGATCACCCCAGGATGCGATCGGCCGGGTGTTGCATGGGCTCGAATCGGTTGCAGCCAGAACGGATTCGGCATCGCGTCTGATACAGGCGATTGCGGGGGT
>JBGSVU010000003.1:0-5155 GCA_041752775.1 Pirellulaceae bacterium
GTCCTCCGCCGCAAGGCGAACGCGGTGGTCCTCCCGGTGATGGTCCTCCCGGTGATGGTCCCGGCCGGGGTGGTCCTCCAGGCGGTCCGCCACCTGGAGAGTTCGGTCCGGAGTTCGGACCGCCGCGCGGCCCGGAGCATGGCCCCGAAGGTTTCGTCGATCACGCGATGGAATTTGATGCCGACAACGACGGGTTGCTCAGCCGCGAGGAGCTGATGAAATTTGCTGAACAGCTTCCTCCGCCACCTCCACCGCCGGAAGCTGGCGGATGGCCCGGTAATAACGGCCCTGGGGCAACAGGCGACCGTCCGCAAAACAGCCGGCCGAAAAGAGACCGTCCGCCAGGCGCTCCACTGGGCTCGCGTCCACCGGGTGGCGAAGGTGGCCGGTAACAAGGTCGGGATTGTGCCGAAGTGCCGGACGCCCGGATTTGAGACACCCGTTTTTGAACGGACACAGTTGAGTGGCCTTGCAGGCAACGCAGCTGGCCAATGACCAGACTGGAGCGGCGCGAAGCATTCTGCTCGCGCCGTTTTTTCCGCGAAGGTCCGGTTTGCGTTTTACCGCGAGCATTTTACGGCGGGCGTATTGCCCCATCAATCTGTCATAGAGTTTCGGATCAGCGCGGGCAGCAGATGAGTTGCTGCCATCTGATAAACTGGCAGGTCTGTCTGAAGTTTCGACGGACAAGGATGTCCATCGTACAGGCAGTAACCTGAACAAGGATGTCCATCGTACAGGCAGGAACTTTTCAACTGCTGCCTGCCTCAACATCAGAAATTGACCATCGGGATGTTTCGTGCGAATTTTGGTAGTCGAAGACGAACCGGATCTCCGTCGCGGACTGGTGCAGTTGCTGCAGGAATCCGGTTATGCCGTGGACAGTGCGGCCGACGGGAATGAAGGACTGGCGAAAGCCACGACCTGGCCCTACGATGCGATCCTGCTGGACCTGATGTTGCCAGGCAGGACGGGCTGGGAAGTGCTGGACCGGTTGCGCGAACAGGCCCGGACACCGGTGTTGATTCTGACCGCGCGCGATTCGCTGGATGATCGCGTTCGGGGGCTGGATGAAGGTGCCGACGACTACCTCGTCAAACCTTTTTCCAGCATGGAACTGCTTGCCCGGTTGCGGGCGCTGATCCGGCGTGCTGCCGGACAGGCCAGTTCCCAGGTTGTGATTCGGGATGTGGTTGTGGATCTGGCCAAACGGGTTGTCAGCGTGGCGGGAGTCCCGGTCGAGTTGACGGCGCGCGAGTTTGCCCTGGTGGAGATGTTGACGCTGCACTGTGGGAAACTGGTCACGCGAACGGAAATTTACGACCATATTTTTGGCGAAGACGACGACAGCCTTTCCAACCTGGTCGACGTTCACATCTCTCACATTCGAAAAAAGCTGGGCGCGGGTTTTGTGCGTACGCTTCGCGGCCAGGGGTATATCGTCGATGAGTAAACTGCCACGAAACCGGTCGATGCGGTGGCGTTTGCTGGTCTGGCAGGCGGCGCTGCTGGTTCTGGTGGTGATGGGTTTGGGCGCCGTGGTCCTGGTCCAGGCCCGGGCAACGATGTTTGCGGAGATGGACGCCGGTTTGCTGAGTGGTGCGCGGGTGCTGGAGAGCGTCCTGATGAAAGCTGCGGGCCCGCCGGAAAACGGATCCCCGTTTTATCCCGGTTCTGGCAGGCCTGGTTTTGGCCCGCCGGAGTCCGGATCGTTTCGACCGGGCCGCGCGGACCGCAGGCCTGGACGGGAGCCACCGGACGATGACGGTCAGGGCAGGCCGATTCCACCGCGGCAGTTTGTGGAACGTCTGGACAGTCTGCCTGCCGAAATGTTTCGTCTGCCTGGATCAATGATGGGTCGCCGCGGCCTGGATCGTGAGCCCCCCTGGTTCGCAATTTTCGACAGCGAAGGAACGCTTCGCCGGCGATCGGAAACGGGTCCGGCGATTCTGCCGCCACGGTCGCCGCGCCGCAGTCATGATTTCAGAATGAACGCAACGGCCCGCGAAGTGGTTTTGCGCGGACCGGGGCAGACGTTGATCGTTGTGGGGCAGGACGCGACGCGGCCGCTGGCGGATTTCTACCGCATGGCGACTGCGACGGCTTTGGGCGCGGCGACTGTTCTGGCCGGTGGGATGCTGGGAGGATGGTGGTTGACCGGACGGGCCGTGGCACCCATCGACCGGATCACGCGAACGGCCGAGAGTGTTTCAGCGGCGACGCTTACCGCGAGGATTGACGCGGGAGAACTGGATGTGGAGCTGGCCGGGCTGGCGGGAACGCTGAATTCCATGCTGGCCAGGCTGCAGGAGTCGTTTGACCGGCAAGTCCGGTTTGCGGCCGATGCCTCGCATGAACTGCGAACGCCGATCGCGGTACTGATCATGCATTCCGAACTGGCACTGTCGCGGCCGCGCCCGGCGGAGGACTACCAGGCGACGCTGCAGACCTGCCTGCGGGCGGCGGAGAGAATGAAACTGCTGGTCGATGACCTGCTGCTGCTGTCGCGGGCTGATGTCGGGCAGTTGAACCTGAATCGGCGCGGGACGGACCTCGCCGGACTGGTGGATGAGGCCGCGGGTTTTCTGCACCCGCTGGCCGATGAAAAGAACGTGCGGATTCGCGTCGAAACGGCAGCGGCACGAGCCGATGTCGATCCGGAAAAGATGCTGCAGGTTGTTTTGAACCTGTTGCGAAATGCGATCCAGTACAACCGCCCCGACGGTGAGGTGGTCATGCGAACATCAGCGGAGGCAGGAGTCGCTGTCATCGAAGTCGACGATACCGGCGAGGGAATTGAAACGCGACATCTGCCTCACCTGTTCGAACGTTTTTACCGGATCGATCCGGCGCGGTCCCGCGACCGGGGCGGCAGCGGTCTGGGGCTGGCGATTTGCCAGTCCATTGTGATGGCACACGGCGGCAGGATCACCGTCGAAAGTGTACGCGGCGAAGGCAGCCGCTTCCGGGTAACCCTGCCGGCAGAGAAAAGGGACGCGCCCGGTACAGGCACTATCGATCGGTAGGGTCAGATTTCCCGAACGATCCAGGTTTTTGTTCTTTGGCGGCTTCGGCGGCTGCCTGTTGGGCCTGTTGCTGTGCCGCGGCCTGCTGTTGTTGCTCTTCCGGAGATGGTTGGGCTTCCTTGCCGGCAGCGGCGTGTTTGTCTGCGGCGGACTGCAAAAGGATGTTCATCAGCTTTTTGAATTCCTTGCTGCGGGCGCCGGCCTGCAGTTCCACGACCTCGACCACGCCGGAGGGTTTGGCGGCCTGGTCCAGCATGTCGATCAGTTCGGTAGCCATGGCCATCAGGTTTTCGCTGTTGGATCCGGACGACGTGATGACGATGGAATTTGTGACGGGATCAACGGCCATGGCCAGCGATCCGGAAAAATTCAGCGGACGGGGTGGCGGAGCATTCCCCTTTTCACCCTCGCCACCATCGGCCGGTTCCTGAAAAGTCGAATCGGTGGCGCTCAGCAGATCGCGGTAGACCTCCTTGACGGTGGCCACAATCAGGTCGGCACGCGAGTTTTCGATCGGCACAAGCCGGGTTCGGCGAACGTTCTCTTCCTTGGGTGGTGGATCGGGCACGTCCCAGATTTCGATCAACTGGCTGATCGTCTGCCGGTCCACATCGTCGGCACCCTGAACGAGAATGGTCTGCGTGGTTGAGTCCGAAATAAAACGGAGCGGCGGACGCTTGTCCAGCCCGGACTCTTCTTTTTTTGGCTGGTCAAAGTCGAAATCGAAAAACCAGGGTGAAAAGCCGGAGTTGTCCTTTTCGCCTTCACGTTCCCGGAAGTAAGTCTCCAGATTCAGTCGCAACCAGGTGGGCGAAGCGTGTTTGATATGAAACACGTCAAAATCGCGGCGGGGCGGGGCAATCTCTCTCATCAACTGTTCCAGCCGGTCGAGGGCCGCCGGATTGTCCGAATACAAAATCAGATTCCCGCGTTCGTCCACGCTGATCCGGATCGGTGATTCGTCCTGGGGTTGGAGCAGGGACTCTGCCTGCAAGCCTGGATTTCGCTGCGGCGGTTCCTGTGGCCCGGATGCAAATGGGCTGTTTTCAAAAGGGCCGGCCTCCGAATCGGATCGCGGCGCGGACACCTGCATCGGGTCGGACAGTTGCCAGGATTGATCCGGCCCGGAACTCGCGGGAGCACTGGGGGGATCATTGGCGGGTTCCGAGGGTTTCGGGTCTGCGTCACCGGACGGTGCAGCGGCATCTTCGCCGCTGGAACCTTCTGGCGAGGAAGCGTTGTCAGCGGTTCCATCCGGGTTCGGGGGTTCGCTGGCCCCAGTTCCATTGCCCGCAGGAACGGGGGATGGATTTTCACTGGCGGGATTCCGCGTGGAATCCTGTTCCGGAGCAAAATCAGCGGCATCGGGCAGGATCAGGGGCGTGGATTCGCCACGCTCCCACTGTTGCTGAATGCGCCGGAGGTATTCCAGTGTTTCGGGTGAACGGGACGCTTCGATGGTGCGGAATCGCGAAGGGTTAGACAGGCCCGCTGGTGTTTCTCCCATTTTGGTCAGGAGGTTGCCGATTTCGTCCATCTCGCTTTCGTTGGCCCAGAGCAGCAACTGGTTATCGCGAACATTGGCACCGACGCGAAATTTGTCTTCCTTTTTGTTTTCTTCATCGCCGCCGTAATAGTAATAGCGGCGGCGATTGCTTTCCGATTCGTCTTCGTCCTTGACACCCATCAGGAACTTGACGGTGGTTGCGACTTCTTCGGCCTTCAGTCGCCGCAGCGGGACGACTTCGAACTGGCGGGAACTGCTGTCCAGCCGTTTGACCAGCTCGCTGATGGTGTAGTGGTCGGCAATCGAGGCGTAGACAATCAGCGAACTGTTGTCCCGGTCGATTTCCAGCTGGGTGGTTGGTTCCAGCGCATCCATACGCTGCAGGGAAGCGACAAATTTTTCCGGATCGAGCGATGTCAGCCGGTAGACTTTCATTCGCGTCTTCATGGTTTCGAGCGTTGCGGCATCGGAAGGCACATCGATTCGTTTCAGAAACGCTTCGATGATCGCCATTTTGTCGGGTGGCGCATGAACGATGATGCTGTTCTGCCGGGAGTTGGCTACCAGATAGACCGTACTTGGGCGTTTCTTCGCCGGCGGGGCACCCCCGGCCGCAGCGGCG
>JBGSVU010000004.1:0-1768 GCA_041752775.1 Pirellulaceae bacterium
GGGGCGGGTCGATTTCAGGCCGGTCGCAAACGCCGGGGCACGCCCATGAATGCTGTGCAGCCCGTAGGTGTTCATGTAATACGGGAAGCGGCTGCTGCATCCAATCCCGGAAATGAAAACCGTATTCTCGGGCGCAACACCAATCCCGGGCAGCACTTTTTTCATCTGCGCCAGAATCGAATAGTCGCCACATCCAGGGCACCAGCGAACATCCTGGTCCGAAGCGAAATCGGCAGCTTTCAACACGGGGAGGTCGGTAGACATGGCGCTATTGCGGAATTGTGGAGTTGCAGGAAGGGGGAATGTGACTGTTTTCAGGTCGGATGGTCAGTTTGGCTTTTCAAAAAACCTGGCCCCGTTCAAAACGCCCGAACCAGTGTTTTCAGCTGGCCGGGAAAGCCTCGCGAATTGGCCGGGTTTCAGGAAGTGGAAACGACACGTTCGATTTCGGCGACCAGTTCCGAGACGCTGAATGGTTTGCCCTGGACTTTGCTGTAGCCCGCGGCCCGGGTTCCGAACTGGGCGTTGATCAACGTCAACAACTGGCCGCAATTCAGCTCAGGCACGAGGACTTTGCCGTATTGCGACAGGACTTCGGCCAGGTTGGCGGGGAAGGGATTGAGCCACCTCAGGTGCACGTGGGCCACGCGGTGGCCGTTCCGCCGCGCGCGGGCGACGGCGGTTTTGCAGGCGCCCCACGTTCCACCCCAGCTCAGAACCAGCAAACCGTCCGGGTCGCCTTCGACCGTCACGGGATCGATCGCACCGGCGACCAAAGCCACTTTCTTTGCCCGGGTGTTGGTCATGTGCTGGTGATTGACCGGGTCGTAGCTGACGTTGCCGGTGACGTCTTCTTTTTCCAGTCCACCGATTCGGTGCATCAGGCCGGGAGTGCCAGGCAAAGCCCAGGGGCGGGCAAGATTTTCGTTGCGGCTGTAGGGTTGAAACGGTTTTCCGTTGTCGGCTCTGGGCGGATGAGAAACTGGAATCTTTTCCAGCGAGTCGAAATCTGGAATCTTCCAGGGTTCGGCACCGTTGGCAATGTAGCCGTCCGACAGGATAATCACCGGTGTCATGTGCCGGACTGCAATCCGCCAGGCTTCGATTGCCGTATCGAAACAGTCAGCTGGGCTGCGGGCGGCGATGATCGGCAGAGGCGATTCACCGTTGCGGCCATACATCGCCATCAACAGGTCGGCCTGTTCGGTTTTTGTCGGCAAACCGGTGCTCGGTCCGCCGCGCTGGATATCGATCACGAGGATGGGCAGTTCCAGCATGACCGCCAGGCCCATCCCTTCGCCTTTCAGGGCGATGCCCGGCCCGCTGCTGGTGGTCACGCCCATCGCACCGCCGAAGGCCGCGCCGATGATCGAGCAAACGGCAGCGATTTCGTCTTCGGCCTGGAACGTGCGCACACCGAAATGTTTGTACTTGCTCAACTCGTGCAACACGTCGCTGGCAGGTGTGATCGGGTACGAGCCGAGAAAAAGGTCCTTGCCGCTCAACCGCGCGGCGGTCATCAGGCCCCATGCCAGCGCCTGGTTCCCCATGATGTTGCGGTAGTGACCCGGGGGAAGCGTGGCCGCGGAAACCTGAAAGGTCGATGCAAAATGTTCCGTCGTCTCGCCGTAATTCCATCCGGCCAGCAGGGCTCTCCGGTTGGCTTCGGCAATGGCGGGGTCTTTTTTGGCAAATTTGCTCTCGATGAACCGCAGGGTCGGTGTCGTGTCGCGGCCGAACAGCCAAAAGGCGAGCCCCATTGCAAAAA
>JBGSVU010000005.1:0-5006 GCA_041752775.1 Pirellulaceae bacterium
AGCGAGGCGGCTGCGGTGCCCATTCGGGCCGAAGCGGTCATTGCCACCCAGTCGGATGGGCAACCTGCCGAGGCGGCGGACAACCCTCCAGCGGAGGATTCGGACTCTGTTTCCAACAGTGGCGGATTCGATTTGGGAGTCAATTATTCGGCGCTCTTTGGACGCGTTCACTCATCGTTCCGGGCACCGCTGGTGGCGCGCAAAAGCAAGCATCTGGAGAAACTGGCGCTTGTGATCCGTCCGCCGGAAGGCACCACAACGCTCAGACTCAAATCGTCAGACCAGGCCGCCAAACCGATGGAAGGCATCGAAATCTGGTCGCGTCCACTGGGCGCGACTTCGGACGAAAAATCCGAATTCATCGGAAAGACGGACTGGCGTGGTTTCATCCGGATTCCGCCTCACGCCGACGGACTGCGAATGATTTATTTCAAGCGGGGGAACCAGGCCCTGATGAAAATCCCGGTGATGCCCGGATTTCATGCCGTGATCGACGCCACAATGACCAACGACGAAGCCCGCCTGTTTTCCGAAGGCGTAATCGACGGGATGAAGAACGAAATCATCGACGTTGTCGCCCAGCGGGAGATTCACGAAAAGATGATCGGCGACTACCTCAAGGGCGATACTCCCGAGGCGCTGGAAAGAGCCAAACAGGAACTGGACCGCTATCGCGAACTTCCCAGCCAGCAGGAGTTGCAGGCAAGACTGGCCGACGAAAAATCACGGCTGCTGGTGCAGGCCAAAGACAAACGCGAGGAAGGCCGCATCAACAGCATGTTTGGTGCCCTGGAAAGTGTTCTGACCGAGTTTGTGGGACAGTCCAGGGCGACCGAGTTGTTGAACCGGATCCAGCAGAAATCGGGTATGGATGTCGATGCCATCGCGCCACGCCGCACGGAGGATTCGGAAGAGGAACTGGAAGAATCCCAGCCGGCAGACGAAACATCGACCGCCAGTCCACCCCCCCAGCCTGCCGGCCAGTGATGGAACTGGCCCCGGATTTTTCCCGGGGTTTTTCCCTGGGGGGCCAACCGGGCTGTTTCCGGCCCGGCCAGAGTCCTCCCAATGCGGCAGGTCGTTTCAATCGCCAGAGTCTGCCCAGAACGGGTTGTCAGTTGCTGTGGGGTTTGGCATTGGCCCGCAGGTTGCAGCAGCCGATCATTCAGGAACAGCGATTCCTGTTACAATCAGGCCTGACCAGCCAAAGTCCCGACAGGTCGCCCTCCGGACTGACCCCAGCCACCTTCCGAATCATTCGTGACACGTCGCTCCACTCATATTCTGGAACGCCTGACCGGCTGGACGGCCCTGGTCATGCTGTTGCTGTTGCCGTTTGTCGTGATCGGAGCGATTCGGGCACTCGGTGTCTTTTCGAACGATATCAAGCAGTGGCTGCCCCAGGGATTTGAAGAATCGGCCAAATACGAATGGTTTGTCGAATCGTTTGGGCTGGATGAAATGGCGGTTGTCAGCTGGCCAGGCTGTACGGCAAACGACCCGCGACTGGAGAAACTGGCCCACGACCTGCGACAGCTGGAAATGGAATCCGGCCAACTGGTCTTCGACCGCGTCGTCACCGGACCGGATATCGTGGCCCAGCTGGAGTCGATTGGGTGGAGTCACGAGGGAGCGGTTCGACGGGTCACGGGCCTGTTCGTTGGCCCCGATGCGGAAACGACGTGTCTGCTGGCGATACCCAGGGAGGAACTGGTGCGCAATCGCAGCGGAATTGTCAGCCGCCTGGTGCAACAGGCGACGGCGACCACCGGCCTGACGGTCGACCAGTTGCGGCTGGGTGGGCCGACCGTGGATGGAGCGGCGATTGACCACGAGAGCAAATTGGCGTTGCGGCAGTTTCTCTGGATGACGCTGCTGGTCGTTTTTGGACTGACCTGGTATCGCAAACGCAGCTTTCGGCTGGCGGCCATCATCATGGTTTTTTCCGGTTACTGCGCCGGGCTGAGTCTGGCGATCCTGTATTACACCGGCGGCACAATGAATCTGACGATGATCATGTTGCCGACCCTGGTCCTGATTCTCGGCGTTTCGGCCAGTGTGCACATGGTCAATTACTTTCTGAAGGCCCTCGCGGCGGGCGGACGGATCGAGCTGTCCAGCGGTTACTCGGCGGGATTGCGGGCGATTCGTTCCGGCGGTTACCCGGTTTTGCTGGCGACGGCCACGACGGCGGTCGGGATGGCTTCGCTGGCGACCAGCCGGATTGCGCCGATCAAAAGTTTTGGTCTCTATTCGGCAGCGGGTGTGTTGGCCAGTTTGCCGGTGGTGGTGCTGGCCCTGAGTTGGGTCCTGAACCGCGCGACGGGATGGATTGGCGAAAGGCATCTGAAGGGGCTGGTGGATGAGTCGCAGATGCCTGATCCGGGGCGACTGGTCAACGGGCTGGCCGGACTGACCCGGCGTTTCAGTGCTCCGATTGTGGTGGTGATTGTGTTGCTGGTGGTGGCAACCGGGTATGGGATCCGGGACCTGACGGCCACGGTCAAAGTCCAGAACCGGTTCGCCAAATCGACCCGCATCATCCAGGATTATTTGTGGCTGGAAAACCAGCTGGGTCCGCTGGTTCCAATGGAAATCGTGGTCCGTGTTCCGCCCGGCCATCCGACGGACAGCTGGCAACGGATGCGGCTGGTTGCGCTGGTGGAAGAGGCGATTCGCAAGAACGAACTGATCAACGCCTCCTGGTCGGCGGCGACTTTCCAGCCCCCCGTTACCACGGGTTTGACCGGTGTGCGAAAGAACACGGCCGACAGGCTGAAACGGAACGAGTGGGAACAGAACCTGCCCGAACTGGAACGGGCCGGACTGGTTTCGACGCTGGCCAGTGGAGAGCAGTTGTGGCGGATCAGCCTGCGCATTGCGGCGATGAACGATATTGATTATGGCACCTTGCTGGACCAGGTGGACGGGTCCCTGCACGAGCAGGTGGATCTGCTGAACCAGAAACTGGCCAACGCGCAGGTGCCCCCCGTATCGACTGTGGTCACGGGCGCCATTCCCATGATGTACAAGGCCCAGCATCAGGTCTTTGACGATTTGCTGGTCAGTTTCATGACCGCCTTTGGATTAATCGCGATTACGATGATGATCGTATTGCGGAGTGTCTGGGCGGGTTTGCTGGCGATGTTGCCCAATGTGTTTCCGCCGCTGATCGTGTTTGGAATTATGGGCTGGTTTGGAACTCGCATCGAGATCGGTTCGGTAATGACCGCAAGTGTCGCGCTGGGAATTTCCGTCGATGACACGATTCATTTTCTGGCGTGGTTCCGCCGTGGGATGGCACAGGGTGGATCGCGCATGGAAGGTGTCCGCAAGGCCTATGCATTCTGTTCCCGGTCAATGATCGACACGACGCTGATTTGCGGATTGGGCGTGGCTCCCTTCATGCTGTCATCGTTCATGCCGACGGTCCAGTTTGCGAGGCTGTTGCTGATTCTGTTGCTGGTGGCGCTGGTGGGCGACCTGGTGTTGCTGCCGGCAATGCTGAACGGTCCGCTGGGGCGGTTGTTTGATCGGGCTTACCGGAAGGCCGGAAAGAGTCCAGCCGGCCCGAACGCCGTCACCGGGCACTCATCGTCCGAATCGGGCAAAGCTACCGATCCGGGACTGTCGTCCGTGCCCAAACCCAAATTGCCGCTTGCTTCCCGGCATCCGCAACGCACCGGTCTGCGGGGCGAAACCGGTCATAACAGCTGAAAAAACAGGCTAACCGGGACAATTTGTTTCGGTTCGGAAGAGTCTTCGGCATGGGCAAAACCCCTCCCAGACCGTAGAATCTGCGTCGCGGCCTGCCACGCCAGCAGCAAATCGGTACAAACGCCTGCCTGTAGGGGGCCCCGGATTACCAGCGGGCCGGGTGACCGGAAATTGGATCAGGTTGAATTGGCTGTTCGTCCGAATAAACTTGGGGCCTTGGCTGAATTTGGTGAAAGTGGTTTTTTAATGCCTTTAGGCCCGGGAAATGGGGGCTCGCCACGCAGCAGCATCAAACGCTGGCAACAATTTTGAATTCAACGGTTCCACCGCATGGATGAGGTGAGCCTGGTTTTTGGTTTTTTTTCGATCGGGACCTGGATGGCTGATATTTACGACAAGGTGGACGAATTCTGGGGCCGCATGCAAAAGGTGGCCGGTTCCGAAGAGATGATGAAGGCGCTGCGGAACACTTTTTTCCGCCAGTTCCCCATTTCGAACTGCCTGCCGATGGTTTGGCTGAATGGCAAGGAGTACCTGCAGGTTTCGACCAACGACTACCTCGGGCTGGCCACGCATCCCGATGTGATCGCGGCGGCCGTGGCCGTCGCTACCGAACATGGTGTGGGCACGCCGCTGGGTGCCCGCCCGCTGACTGGCAACACCCATCTGCATGTCGAGCTGGAAGAAAAGCTGGCCAGGTACCGGATGACCGAATCGAGTCTGGTATTCAATCTGGGACTGTCGGCCATGTCCGGCACGATCGCATCCCTGGTGGGGCGCCGCGAACGGATTTTCGTCGATGCCTACGCTCACGGCTGTGTGCATGATGGTGCCCGCCTGTGCAAGGGCGAGGCCAGCTGGTTTGCCCACAACGACATGAACGACCTGGAGGCCCAGTTGAAAAAAGTTCCGCTGGACACGCCCAAAATGATCGCCGTCGATGGCGTCTACGGGATGACCGGCGACCTCGCCCCGATGAAAGAACTGGTCGAACTGAAAAACCGGTACCGCGCCCGCCTGTTCGTCGATGACGCACACGGCACCGGGGTGCTGGGTGAAAACGGTCGGGGAACGTGCGAGCATTTCGGCGTTGAGCACGAAGTCGATTTGCATGGTGGCACCTTTGCAAAATCGTTCGGAACCTTCGGCGGTTACGTCTGCGGACCGGCCAAGGTGCTGAAGTACGTCAGCCACGTTTCGCCGGGATTCATGCTGACCAAAGCCCTCCCAGCCGCCATCACGGCTTCGACGATCAAGTCGCTGGAATTGATGCAGGCCCTGCCCGAACG
>JBGSVU010000006.1:0-5308 GCA_041752775.1 Pirellulaceae bacterium
CATCCGTTTTTCCGCAATATCCATGCGGCCCAGTATCTTGATACGACTCAGTACGTTTTCCTGGCGGGTTTTGTCGATCCGGAACTGGTCGAACAGCATCCCGTCGATCCGGAACCGGATTTGCAGGTGTTCTTCGTAGGGCTGAATGTGAATGTCCGACGCGCGGCTGTTGATGGCGTCGAACAGGATGGCGTTGACCAGCTCAATGACGGGGGCGCGACCGGCGGAATCCAGCAGGTCGACACCGCCCACTTCGCTGGTCAGATCCAGATCGATTTCCTCGTCGCCCTTCAACCGGTCGATAGCCGTTACCGCCCGGTCGGTCTGTGTGGCGTAGGCCTGGTGGATGGCCGCCAGAACGTTCTCCGCGGAGGCGGCAGCCAGTCGGCAGGATGTGGATAGCGTGCGGCAGACGATGTCGGACAGAATAAAGGACTCTTCCCGTCCGGAAACGATCCAGGTTGTGCCTTCCCCATCGTTGGCGGCGATCAACAGGTGGTCTTTGGCGTAAGAGAACCGGAATCGCTCTACGAAAGTGGCCGGGATGGTCAGTCCTGCGAGGTCGTCCAGCCAGGGAATCCCCAGTCGGTCCGCAGCCTTCCGTAGCGACGACGGTGGTTCCCGTTCGAAAGTGGGCGGGGTATTGTCTTGCTCGCCGTCCTGTTCAAAAGGGGGCCGACCTGTGGAAGCGATTCGGGGATTGGAAACTTTGAGAGGCCGGTGTTTGTCTGTTTCGCCGGGCGGAACTGGATGTCCAAGATTTTCCATTGTTGGCGGTAACCCGGATTCCGGAATGATTGACGATGTTTCATTCTACCGGAAATCGGGGTGACTCCAGCAACCGGTTTGATGCACTACCGAATCAGCACCGGTTCGCTTTCCGGAAAATCGCCCGGCAGGCAGGAGTTGTCCTGGTCGACTTCGCTCAGGTAGAGCAGGTCCCGGAACTGGTCGTCCCGCAGAATGACGGGTTTCAGAAAAACAAAGAGCATGGCATCGGAATCTTCTGCGGTTTGGGAACTGCCCAGCAGTTTGAGCAGGGGGAACCGTTTCCAGCCCGGCAATCCGCTGATGTCTTCGGAAACCAGCTGCCGCCTCAATCCGCCAACAATCACCGTATATCCGTCCGGAATGGTGACCTGGCTGACAATTTGGTCGGTATTTCTGGGGGGTGGCAACCCATTGGCTCCTGTGCCTGTGAAGTTGTTGACCAGAATGTCGAATTCGAGGTTCAAATGGTCGTCTTCCGAGATATGTGGCGTCACATTGATTGTGGTTCCGGCCTGGGCGAACCCGCCAAAGCTGGTAGTGGCCACGGTGTTGTTGGCATTCACACTGGAAAAGGGCTGCTCGGCGACGCTCGACAGGAGGCCGTCGCCATTGTCATCGACGAGTATCTTGGGAGAGGTCACGACACGGGCCCGGCTCGAACGCGAAAGGGCCTGCAGCACGATGTCCGCCGTCTGGGCATCGAGCAGGGTCCCATTGAATCCGGTCGCAGGTGAGATGGCGAGTCGTCCGTTGCTGGAATCGATCTCGCTGAGGCCAAAATTTGAAAAGGCGAAAAGTCGATCGTCTCCAACCCGGTCCCCGCCGGAAACTTCGATGCCGAGGTTCAGCGTATCGCGTCCGGTTATCATCACCACGTGGGCTTCGATCATGACTTGTGCACGCCGGACGTCCAGCCGTTTGATCAATTGTTCGTAAAGGGCCTGAATCTCGGGCTCGGCCACAACGATCAGGGTATTGGTGTTTTCATCGACGGTGATTTTGGCCTCGCCCGGAATGATTTTGTCTTGTGGAATGGCGTTGTCGACCAGACGGGCAATGTCGCCAACGAGTGAGTCGCCGAATGCGGCTGCATCGTCGATTCCCCGGCTGTTATTGCCGAAGCCGCCCCGATTCTGGACGCCCGTGCCGAAAGGAAGGTTCTGGCCGGGATTGAAGGCCCCCGAAGAGGGGGGCAGGACCGGTGGGCCTTCGCCAATCGAACTGTTGAAGTTGTTTGGGCCCGTCGGCTGGAATCCGGGGCGGGCGGAAATGCCTGTCAATGGAGTCCGTGGTTGTCGCCGGTCTCGGGTTTTTCGTTCGATCGACTGAAGCGTATCGACAATGTCAGAGACCTTCACATTCTTGAGGGTATAAAAACGAATGGGAGACTGTTCGTCTTTGGTCGCTGGCCGGTCGAGTTGCTGCCTGAGTTGTTCAATTCGCTTGTGGATCTCAGGTCGGGCCGACACAACGAGTTGGTTGGATTGGGAGTCCACCGTGCCGTTGTAGGCTCTGGCTCTGGAAGCTTCTGAGACGCCTGACAACGATTGCAGGATCAGGTCATCGATGCGTTTGGCTGAAATGTCGCTGAACTGGTACGTCCTGAGTTCGGTTTCCAGTGGCACATCCAACTTCTGAATCAAGTCCATCAATTCACGAATGCTGCGTGTTGGTCCTATCAGGATCAAACGGTTGGTTCGTTCGTCACTGACGATTTTTACGCCGGTTGGTGCATAGCTGCCCGGCAAAGGCGGGGTTGCATCTGAGGAGGCGTCGGGTGGACTGTCAGTCATTCGGCGGGTACCGATGATGGCATTCAACTGCGTCTCCAATTCTCCAGCCTCAAGGTTTTCTACGCGGTAGAATTCGGTTGTTGTTTCCTCCTGGGGAACGTCCAGTCGCGTGATCAGGTTTTCGATGCGTTGAATGTTGCTGTAGAGGTCGGTAACGATCAGCAAGCGTCCATTCTGGAGCGTTCGAATATTGCTGGGATCGGTGCTGGAGGGGATGTTCGATGCAAATATTGCCAGCCACGACTTGGCTTCTTCGGCAGTGACGTGTTCCAGCTGAAAGATCGCCGAAACATACTGAAAATCGGGTTGTGCCGGTGCACCAGGCTCCAGCAGCGGCGCGAACGGCGTGACGTTGTTCAAAGCAACGATTTTTTTCCAGCCGTTGACGGGTCCATCAACCAATGCGAACCCATTGGCCCTGAGAACTTCCTGAATTAGCAGCATGAATGTATCACGATCAACGTTGACGCGGCTGAGAAAGACAACCTTGTTCTGGGCCTGCTGAAAGGATTCGTTGTCGAGTAACAGCTCAAATCCCTGAATCTCCCCAGCCCACTGGACGAGTGCCGGCAGGTCCAAAGCCCCTTTTTCCCTTAGGTTGATGGACAATTCGTCTTGGCCCTGATGCTGCCCGGGCAGGACCAGTGAAGCAGCGTTTTCCTGCGCAGGAAGAGCACCATGCACAACCGCGTTCAATCCTAGTGCAAATGCAATGACGAATTTGAAAGAATGCATGAAATCACTTCGGGAAAGGCAAACCAAAAACCGACCCACAACCATTCGCGGGAAGGCGTGTGAGTCAGTACCAGATTTGCCTCGCCCCGGTCAATGCAAGCATCAAGTGACAGCAGGTAGCGGAAAGGGTTTTCAGGGGTTGAGAAACCACTAGGAATTTGACGTCGCGTAAAGAGCGGTGAGGGCTGCATTGGGTTAACGCCAGACCGAATGGTGTTGCTTCGGTCCCGCCGCGATCGCGATGAGCAACTCATCGATGCTGGACTCGATCCGGTTCTGTCGAACGTGTCAAACGGATAGTCGCCTACGGGGGCCGCGGCAGAACGTCTGAATCATTTTGGCAGGCTCGTGTGGGATCCCTTCACGATTTCCTTTGCTCTAGGAGTCGTTCGCATTCATGTTGCGCAAATGGCCAATCCCGGTTCGGCGCATTAGGACACCCCAATTACCATTGCCTGTCTCCTGACCGCGGGTTTCATTCGCCCGACGACCAGACGAAGTTGCCGAACTGGTGGAGCATTTTAGAGCGCCGCAGCGCCCTCCGGCCAGGTCCATTGTTCGCACTTTGGACAGCGATCGGACCGGGGTAAGCGTATCTTCTGGTTTACAGACATGGAAATCTGTAGTACCGAAAACCCTTGATTTTTGTGCAATTCCCTGCTACAGTTTGCAAGTGCGGGTTGTTGGCAAAAACACTAAAAAACCGTGAGAAAACAGCGATTTCAAGGCGTTTCTGGCGCGACTACGGAACCGAAGGTTAGAGGTTCGAATCCTCTTGGGTGTACTCTTGTACTCCACGGTGCTCGCTGGTGCTTAAAAAAAGTCAGGGTTTTCTGAAATCCGGCTTCCCGGTGCAGCACCTTTCTGCATGCGATTTGCAAACAACTGCAAACTATTTGCAAACTGTTCAGTCCCGTCTTTGTCGATAATCGGGTTTTCTGCAGCGAAGACGCCTACGGACGCCGGAGCTACATGGGTTACAGCGCCAGCAACAGCACGGCTCTGATTCGGCGGGTGCAGGGAGCGCATGATGGATTCACTCTGGCCGACAATGCAGCGGTATTGAATCTGGTTCGCAGCCAGAC
This sequence comes from Pirellulaceae bacterium, assembly GCA_041752775.1. GTDB lineage: Bacteria > Planctomycetota > Planctomycetia > Pirellulales > Pirellulaceae > BJ22. The sequence continues at coordinate 4,385 of JBGSVU010000006.1, forward strand.
GGTCAACGCAGATTTTGCCATTGCCGATGCGATTCGCGACGGCGGGGGAAATCTGATAGAGACGATCGACGCGCTAGGTATCTCAACCAAATACGACTACGACTCGCTGGGCCGGCAAATTCGGCAGAGGAATGCGGTGGGTACCGCCGTCGAAAACAAATCCGAAACCGACTACGACATCAACGGAAATGTCGTTGAAACCCGCTCGCCCCGTTACTTCGATTCAGGCGATGCCGAAGCGGCGCGCATGAAAACCCTGTTTGTCTACGATGCCCGGGGAAGACAGACTTCGACGACCGTGGCACCCGGTGCAGGCAGTGCCCAGGCAACTACGTCCCAGACTTATGACATCATGGATCGTGTGGTAACCAGCACCGATCCACACAGCAACGTCTGGACAACCGACTACGACGACTCCTGCTGCGACCATTTCACCGGTTCGAAGAATCCGCTCGGCCACGGCAGCCTTTCGAATTCCGATCCCGGTGGACGGACGGTTCACTCGGCCACCGTCAGCAATTACGACACGGCAATCAGTGGCGGCAACGGACTCAATCCGGCGGATGGCAATACGCTCGCCGAATCGACCACCCGCTATGACTGGTTGGGGCGAACGGTTGCCACCACCCAGTGGTTGGTGCCTCGGGGACTGATCGATGTTGCCAACCCGCCGATTGCAGGACTGGATGGAATCGCCGCCAACCAGGGGATGACTTCACAGACTTATTATGACTCCGATCTGACCGACGGAGTGGGCTTGGACAACTCAACCGGAATGGCCATCAAAAAACTTGGTGGCGGAACGTACAACCTGAGTCTGTCTGCGGTACTGGCCCAGGCCGCTGCGACCGAGTCCAGTGGCGGAGCCAACACAACCTTCGAAACGGGTATTAGCGCAGCCAGCGCAACGGTTTCGATTGGACC
>JBGSVU010000007.1:0-3003 GCA_041752775.1 Pirellulaceae bacterium
GGTTCGGGCCCGCCTGCGCCAGTACCTCGATGGATTGATCGCACACCATATCGATCCCCGCCAGTCGGCCATGGCATCCGCAATTCTGCTGGGAGACCGGTTGCAGATTTCCCCGGACGAACGGGACCTGTTCCTGCAAACCGGGACGATTCACATTCTGGCGATTTCCGGATTGCACATCGGGATCATGGCGGGTGTGCTGTTTCTGATGTTGCGGCTGGGTGTGATGTCACGGCGGCGCAGCCTGACGCTGGTGGCGCTGACGGTTTTCTTTTATGCCTGGATTGTCGGGTGGGGTACGCCCGTGACGCGGGCGGCAATTCTGATCGGACTGTTTTGTGTGGCGCGGATACTGGGGATTTACGGGCGTTCGATAACGCTGCTCGGTTTTGCGGCACTGATCGTATTGATGATGTCGCCGTCGAATCTGGCCTCGGCCGGTACGCAACTGTCTTTTCTCGCGGTGGCGGTGCTGATTCGGGAGAACCGCTGGATGCCGGGTGGCGCGAGGAGCGACCCGCTGCAGAAACTGATTCTGGAAACGCGTCCACCGATTGTAAAATTTCTTCACTGGACCGGTGAAATTGCCTGGCAGACCATTCGCATCGGCGCAGCGATCTGGATCGTGGCAATTCCTCTGGTGGCGTACCGGTTCCATTTGTTTTCGCCGGTCGCGCTGGTGGTCAATCCTCTGATCATGTTGCCGATGGCGCTGGCGCTGTACGGCGGGATGCTGGTGATGCTGTTTTCGGGATGGATGTCGCCGCTGGCATGGCTGGGTGGAGGGATTTGCAGCGGCTCGCTGAACATTCTGCGGGGCCTGGTTGAGACTTCGGCTGCTGTTCCGGGCGGCAATATGTGGGTGGCTGGTCCGCACGGATGGTCGGTCGGGATTTTTTACGCGGTCCTGCTGGGGTTGGTGTTGCAAAAACAGTGCCGGGGATTTTGGCGGCCCTCGGTCTGGATTGTGGCGTGGATGCTGGGAGGATGGATTTTGCCCGGGGAGGTTGCGGGATGGTTCTTCCCGAAGTCGGCGCCGGTGGACGTGACATTCGTGGATGTTGGGCATGGAAGTGCGACTGTGATCCGGTTACCTGGCGGTCGAACGCTGCTGTACGACTGTGGCAGTTACGGTTCGGAGGTGGCCGGCGTGCGAAACATCAGTGCGGTGCTGTGGGCGGACGGGATCCGGCGGATTGATGACGTTGTGATCAGCCATGCGGACATCGACCATTTCAATGCCTTGCCCGATCTGGCTGCAAGGTTTTCGATTGGAAAAGTCTGGATTGGGGGCGGCGATGAACGAAGACGGTTCGGCGAGTGTCCGTTTTCTCAGGCAGACTTTGACCCGGTTTTCAATTCCTGTAGAAGTTGTGACTCAATCCCAATCCGCTCTGGAGCTGGATGGGGAATTGCAGGCTGTGCTTTATGGTCCGGGCAACGACGACATGGGCAGCGACAACGCCAACAGTCTGGTTCTGCAGTTGGCCTGGCCCAACGGCCGCTGCGGTTTATTGCTGACGGGGGACATCGAAGGCAAGGGGCTGGAGGGACTTTCGAACATCCCCCATTTTCCCCTGACAGTCGCTGCCGCGCCGCATCATGGCAGTTTGGGCAGCGATCCCGGGGCGTTTTGCGAAGTCATCTCGCCGGACTGTGTGGTGATCAGTGCCGACCGCGACCGGCTGAATCCCGCCAGTATCCCGCTGTACGAAAGTCTTTGTTCAACGTCGCTTTCGACCAGCCGGCTGGGTGCAGTGCGGGTGCAGATAACGGAGGCGTCGGCACGCTACAAGACGTTTGTGGAATGTGACCGTTCATTCGGTCGCTGGAACGACGGCGAATGGATCACGATTCTTCCGCAGAAAGATATTCGTGGTGATTGATTCGCCACAAAGCGGCGGACATCGCGACCACCGTGAACACTCCCAGAACGAGCAGATGCAGCCACAATCCGTGGTCACCATAGATCTCCAGGTAGGCTTCCCGGCTGCGCGAAATCCCTTTAGCGTTTTCGTCTGGAAAAGGCCATCCCACCCAGCGAAAGACCAGCTCCTGGACGTGGTACCGAACCGTCAGGAAACGGACGACGGCGGGAATGTTGGCAATGAACAATTCCGATGTCAGCGCCCAGGCAACGCAGGCCACCATCGCCCGCTTGAAAAACAACACGCCCAAAAACGAAAGCACGCTGTTGTAAACCACGGCCGCGACGGCAAACACGGCCATCAGCGACAGGATCAGACGCACCGGATGGCCCGTCAACGCCCCCGCAAAGTGAACCACGGCGACGCTGCCGACGATGGCGATTCCGCATACGGCCCAGCACTGCAACAGCGCGGCGAGGAATTTCCCCAACAGACTGGAAGTGCGTCCCATGGGGCGGCTGGCGAGGTAAACCCAGGTTCGGCCTTCGATGTCCGAGTCCACCACTGTCGACGACCACAACAGCAGCGAGAGGAAACAGACGATCGAAACCAGCAGAATAATCAAAAACTCCGGAATGCCAACAAAGGACTGGCCTCCGAGCAGACGCGGCACGAACATGATCAGAAACAGCATCACCGGCGGGAACAGCCCCAGCACCCCAGCAACCATCAGACGCTGCACGGAAAGATTCCGGGTCAGTTCAAAGGTGCAGGTCGCCGCCACACCCTGGCTCAACAGCCCGGTGGCTGAAACCGAATCAGCTTTCTCCACGGTGAAACCTCATCAGGGTTGAAAACAGATTGCGCAACGATTCATCCGTCGAATGCCGTTCGCGTATGGTCGCGCCGGTTTCCTGCAGGATTCCCGCCAGTGCCGTGCGCACGGCCAGGGCGGACTGGGTTGTGATCTCAATCGTTTCGCCGTCTTTGTCCAGCCGGACCTGAGTCACCGGTGCTGCCTGCAACAAACGACTGGCGACCGCTGCCGGCTGGTCCGTGCGCAGGACCAGATTGCCAGGACTGTCCGCCAGCATCTGCCGCACATCCTGCGGCGTCCCCGACGCCAGCAGCCGCC
>JBGSVU010000008.1:0-3055 GCA_041752775.1 Pirellulaceae bacterium
GCCCAGCGGCTGGCGCGCAAATTGCCTGTACCCGGGATCGATTCAATTCGCCAGACCTGGTGGGTGATGGCCGTTCTGGCGGACGATCCCGAGGCGCTGGTCGGGATGATGTGGCGGGAGGGATTTGATGCGACCCGCGCCTGCAGTCTAAAGCCGGTGGGCAAGGTGACGTTGCCCCATGGCCAACGGATGCTGGATCATCTGGTTTTTCTGCCATTTGAGATGGCGATGCCGGCCGGGGAACTGGATCGCATGGTCCGGCTGGTGCTGGATTCGGATGTTTCCGCACCAGTCTGGTCGGTGCCCGGCCAGACGGGGTGCAATTCCGATAGTGCGGGACTTCGGCAACAGCAACTTTGACGGATGGGGAACCGTGACCACGGCGAAAAACTCCTGGAATTTTGGCAACTTTTCAGTTGTGTCCGTTGCCCCTTTGCTGCAGCGAGCTAACGTTGAATTGGCTGCCTGTCGCCAGTTGGGTCGGATGGGGTCGGACGCTTTTGATGGCGGGCTCCAGAAAGCAGGCGCGATTCAGTTTTCGAGGGTAAAAACAGGTATTCATCATGTCCGAACGCCCCGTTACGGCGGTATTGGCCACGCAGCATGTATCCGCGGATCCCGACACCAACGTCGGCAAGATCACCGATTTGATGCTGGACGAAGACGTCTCTACGGTTCTGATCGTCGATGAAACCGGACGGATGATTGGAATCGTCAGCGAGTCAACGCTGTTGGCGGCGGCGTTTGATCCACCGCGTCAGGCCGAACCGGTCAGTCTGTACATGCAGCGCGATTTTGTCTGGGTCGATGCGACGGCTCCGCTGGAGTCTGTGATCGAGACGTTTTTGCAGCATCATGTGCGGCATTTGCCGGTGCTGGACCGGGGGCGCCCGGTGGGGATTGTCAGTCGGCGCCGGCTGTTGCGGGCCCTCGTTGAGGGTGGTTTGGAATCGTGGGCGGCGCGGGGGGAGATCCAGTCCGTCGTGGAACCCGGAGACAGTTTTCCGGAAGAGTCCGGACTGCGGTGGTGACTGGCCGGACCAGGCACGGGTGGACGAATGCAAAACAGGTCAGGGACCGGATTTTTTCGGTGTAAATTCTGGTAAGTTCAAGCCCTTCTGCCATAATTGCCGATGGCTGAAAGAGGGTTGGTGGATGGTCGCGGGGCAGCAGCCGGTGGTTGCGCCCGTCACGCGGGAGGAGAGATGCCAGATTGAAACGCAAGCGATACCAGGTGATGCGCAACCGCATCAACCGGATGACCGAACAGGAGTTGCTGGACACCCGCATTTGCGATCTGGGTTTGTCGATCGAAGGCTCGATGCTGGAACCCCACGTCGAGCGACTCTATTCGGAACTGGTTTCGCGCGGCTTCAGTTTCCGGCCTCACTGCTGGTTGAGTGACGACTGGTTCAGCCCGGACGGCATTCCCGGGATAGCGATTCCGTTTTATCTGGCTCATCCCCGTCTGATGAAACTTGAGCGGAAACAGATGGTGGAGGTCGAGGGCGGGACGCGACCGTGGCTGATGCGGATTCTGCGGCATGAAGCCGGCCACGCCATCGATACGGCCTTTCGGTTGCACCGCCGGCGCAGCTATCGGGAGATCTTTGGCAATTATTTTGCGCCTTATCCCGATTCGTACCGGCCCCGGCCGCGCAGCAAGGCGTACGTCCTGCATCTGGAACCGTGGTATGCACAAAGCCACCCGGCGGAAGATTTTGCCGAGACTTTTGCCGTCTGGATGGCGCCGGGACAGAAGTGGCGTGAGGACTATCGCGGCTGGAAGGCCCTCGCCAAACTGGAATTCGTGGCGGAGTTGATGGAAGAGATCGCCGGCCAGCCGACTCGTGTTCGTTCCCGCATCCGGATCGAACCGGTCAGCAAAATTCGCCGGACCCTGCGTGAACATTACAGTCTGTTGCACGAACGGTTCCAGATCGACTGCAGCGCGGACGGTTTTGACGGCTACCTGAGGAAGCTGTTTTCCCGTCACCAGCGGGACCGGGACGATACCCAGGCCTCCCTCTTTCTGTTGCGGCACCGCAGCGAGGTTTGCAAGGTCGTCAGCCAGTTCACGGGCGAAAACCCCTACAACATCAACCAGATTATCAGCCAGATGGCGACTCGGGCCGACAACCTGGGGCTGTTCACGCATGGCGATTCGGCGATACTGAAAAGCCGACTGGTGGCCATGATGACCACCATCACGATGAATGTCCTGAGCAGCAATGACCGCCGGATCGCTCTATGAAAAAACTGCGGGTGCTCGTGCTGATGCACGCCTCACTCGTCCCGCCAGAATCCGTAGACGGGATGACGGACGAGGCGATGCATGAATTCAAATCGGAATACGACGTCCTGACCACGCTCCAGAACATGGGCCACGATGCCCGTCCGCTGGGAATTCTTGATGATTTGGGCGAAATCCGCCGGACCATCCGGGACTGGGCACCTGACATTGCCTTTAACCTGATGGAGGAATTCAACGGCGTCGGAGTTTATGACCAGCACGTTGTCAGTTTTCTGGAGTTGATGCGCCAGCCCTACACCGGTTGCAATCCGCGCGGGTTACTGCTGGCCCACGACAAGTCGCTGGCCAAAAAAATTCTGACTTATCATCGTATCCGCACGCCCAGTTTTTTCGTGGCTTCGCGGGGCAAACGTTACAACCGGCCGAAAGCCCTTGCATATCCCCTGCTGGTCAAAAGCGTTTCCGAAGAAGCCTCGCTGGGCATCACCGAATCGTCCATCGTCCATGACGATGCCGCGCTGGCCGAACGTGTGGCCTTTGTGCACGAGGAGATTGCCACGGACGCGCTGGTCGAATCGTACATCGAAGGCCGGGAAATGTATGTCGGAATCTGTGGCAACCACCGGCTGACGACCTTTCCGGTCTGGGAACTGAAATTCACCAGGGCTCCGAAGGGGATGCCACAGATCGCCACCGCGCGTGTGAAGTGGGACTACAAATACCAGGAAAAACTGGGCGTCGTGACCGAGGAAGCGACCGACCTCGACGAAGCTTTGACGCGCAACATCATCCAGACCTGCA
>JBGSVU010000009.1:0-10685 GCA_041752775.1 Pirellulaceae bacterium
GACCTCAGGAATCAGGGCGCTCCCGTGAGCCGTTTGGGCGTTAGCCCCGGTTTCGTACCCGCGACGCAAGTTCCGGCGCAGAAAAAAACCACCTGTTACAGCCTGGTCATGATCGGGAATGCCTCCGGCCCGGCCAAAACAGGACTTACCTGTCGAAGCAAGACTCGCTGCGGGCCGTGCTATTCGGGCAACCAGAAGTAAACCGTTTTCGGCAACGGCGTGAACCAGCCCACCCGAATGCCACCCTTTTTCATGACGCGACCCACCCAGCTGTTGCAGGTATTCAACAGGTGGTATCTGCCATTGGCAGCAAAGAAGGCATCATTCCAGTCGTATCGTGCGTCAGGAATCCGGGTATAACAGCCCGTGTCGTCACACATAAACGTTCGCCCAACTTCTTCTGCCAGAGCCCGATATTGCTGCCCTGACAGGCGAACCCTGACACCCTCCCGTCCAGCCCAGTTGCTGTCTGCCATCACAACATGAACACAGGTCGCCGATGGCCACAGCAGCGCATTGGCGGCGGTACGGATCCTGAATTCATTCCAGGTCGGTGTCTCAATAAAGAAACCTTTGTCGCCCCAGCCAATTGCCACGTGCGTCGCGCCGTTGACGTCGCCCTGAAAACATCCCGCTGGAAACCGTGTTCTCCAGTCGATCCCGGCCGCGTTGACCGGCAACACGATGTCACTGTGAACCGCGCTGGAAACAATCACGACTTCGATCCCGTCCGGGTCATTACGAAAGTCGTTGTTGACCGGAATCATCCCTGCCAGACACAATCCCAGAAAACCCGCGACCAGCCACAGACACACTTTGCAACACCGCCAGGCGATCCGTCTCACACGGCGCAGAAGGCGTTTGCTGTTTGAGGCGCCGGAATCGATCGGGTTCATGGGCGAGAGACCTGATCACGCGTCGGGTTACCAGAATGGCGCAACTACGCAACCGGGCATCAGCCACCGGAATTCCGCTTGCCCTTCAAAAAGGGAATTTCCCGCAACTCGAGTTCCTTTACCGACTGCAGAAAATCCAAAACAGGTTTCGCACGTTCCTGGCCGACCTGGGCGTGAAAGTGCAAATTGAATCCGTGCGGACCGCGGGCGTCAATCAGCGCCGGTTCCATCTGCAACATCGCCTGAACGGTCTCCAGCATTCCCATCATGGCGGCACAGAAGATATCGATCCGCGCGCCCCGGGACAACAGAAACTCAACGATATCGTGGCGCCCCATATGCGATGCGCCACCAAGTGCCGTCTCCCAGTCGCCAGCTCCCCAGTCAATGGTCGCATTCAACAACCCCGGCTCCCGTTCCAGCAGCATCTGGACCTTGTCCAGTTCGGAGTGGGCGAAGATGACAAAATCGGCCGCCATCTCCCGGTTGATCTGCGGCTTGCTCCACGACGGTTTGAAACCGGGAGCGTCATAGTCGCGCTCAAAGGGGGCCTCAACAGGACGTTTTTCTTCCACGGGTTTCTCCTGCGCAGCGGAATCCGCACTGGCGGGTTCCTGGTGAATGCTTTCAGAACGGTTGTTTGCCTGCACCGCTGCGATTCCCGTACCGGCCACCAACAGACCTGCGGTCGATCGGGCGAACAGGCGCCGGCTGATTCTTTCCTGCAACATCGATTCTCCCCCTGGCAATTCCTGGTAACAAAGCGTTGCCGGGTTCTGGAACGGTCGCCCGGCGGCAAGTCTGGATTGTATCGGACCGGTCACCACTGAGGCTGACGAACAGTCTCCCTTTCCGCACGGAATTTTGGTCAGGGAATCCTCCGTCTGGCAAAAATGCCGTCAAAAAGACCGATGTCGGCCGAAAACCCGCCATTTGGCCCTTCATTCAAAACGGGTTTGCGGCAATGATAGGGAGCTCCAGTCCGCGTCATTCCCGATTCCGTTTTTTCGAACCGCCCGATGTCAACGTTCCCCGCGACCGAAACCGCAACCACCCCGGCCAGCGAGCATGCGCCGCACCGCCTGTATATCGAGACGGTCGGTTGCCAGATGAATATTCTCGACAGCGAGATGGTGGTCGCCAGTCTGCGGCGGCGCGGATACGAGCTGATCGACAACCCCTTCGACGCCGACACCATTCTGTTCAACACCTGCAGCGTGCGGCAACACGCCGAAGACAAAACCTACAGTGCCCTCGGCCGGCTGAAAAACGAAAAGAAAAAGAATCCCAACAAAGTCATCGGCGTGATGGGGTGCATGGCGCAAAAGGACCAGCGGCTGATTTTCGAACGCGCTCCGTTTGTCGACCTGATCGTGGGACCGGGCCAGCTGCAACAGGTGCCAGACCTGATCGAAAACGCCCGCAACGGGGAAAAGCAGCAGGCCGCACTCTCGCTGGAACGAACCGCGGGATCGCTGCGCGACATCCAGCGCAGCCACGAGACGTTCGATCCGCTCCGCGATCCGGCCATGCGGCCAACACCGTTTCAGGCCTACCTGCGGATCCAGATTGGATGCGACAAGTTCTGTACCTATTGCATCGTGCCGATGACACGCGGGCCGGAACAGGGCCGCCCTCCCGAACAGATTGTCGACGAAGCGAGAATCCTCGCGGAACAGGGGGCCAAAGAAATTACCCTGCTCGGCCAGACCGTCAACAGTTACCGGTACCGTCATCCCGATGGCAGTATCACCAGTTTTGCCCGACTGCTGGAAATGCTGCACCCGCTGGAGGGGCTGGAGCGGATCAAGTTCGTAACCAACTATCCCAAAGACATGACGCTGGAGGTTCTGGAAACCATCCGCGACCTGCCCAAAGTCTCAACCTACCTGCACGTGCCGGCGCAAAGCGGATCGAACGATGTGCTGAAACGCATGAAACGCGGTTACACCGTCGAAGACTATCTGGCCATGATGGAACGGATCGAAACCACCCTCGGCAGCCGGGCCTCAATTTCCAGCGATTTCATTGTCGGATTTTCCGGTGAAACCGAAGAGGAATTCCAGCTGACCTGTGACCTCGTTCGCCGCTGCCGCTTCAAAAACAGTTTCATTTTCAAATACAGCGAACGGCCCGGCACCAAAGCCGCCGACCGGATGCCCGACGATGTCCCGGAAGCCGTCAAGAAACGCCGCAACAACGAACTGCTGGCGATTCAGGATGCGATCAGCGAAGAAGACAATCACAAATTTCTCGGCAGTACCGTCACGGTCCTCGTCGAAGGCCCGAGCAAAAAGGCCGACCTGAACGCCGCCCCCGGCACGCCCATTCAGCTGACCGGGCGCAGCCACGACGACCGGATCGTGGTCTTTGACGGCAACCCGCGGCTGGTGGGCCAGTTTCTCCCGGTCGGCATCTACGATGTGACTTCGCACACGCTAATGGGAACTGTCATCACGCAGGAAACCGTCGCGGCACCGGTCGTGCAGCTGCAATAATCCGAAACGGGAGACGGCTGGCCGGGGTAAGCGTTCACGGGTCGATAACACATTGTCCATGTTTTAGCGCGTCAGACCCCGGCGCGTGAACGGCTACCTGGCCTGGAGTGCTTTTGCTCCTGCCGGCTCATCCGGGCAGGGACCGGCAAGGGCAGGATGAAATCAGCGGTCGCGTCCGGCAACAGCCGCGATGGCCGCGCCGTCAACGGCGAGCACCTGCGAATTGGTCAGCGAATTGCCGAACCGTTCGAAGTCATGAAATTTCCAGACCACTTTTTTTTCCCGGTCGACTTCAATGATCTGCGGGTTGTCGGGCCCGGCGTGACAATTGCCGATGAGAATGTTGCCCGAAGGCAAATGCTGAATGGAAGTGATCCAGGCCAGTTCGATTCCGGACAGGTCTTCCGCTGCCAGTTTCCAGACGATTTCTTTTTCCGGAGTGACTTCGATCACGCTGTGACCATTGCCGGTTCCAATCAGGGTGTGGCCATTCTCCAGCCGGATGGCTGAAAAACACTTGTTGCCAAACGACTCGGGGCCGTGACCATCGGCGGGCTGGCGGTCAAACATCGGCACGACGTATTCCCAGGCGATTTCTCCGGCGGGAGTATACTCGCGCACCGTGCCGTCGCCTTCATGACAGACCAGGTAATTGCCGGAATCGAGTTTGCGAACCAGACGCGTGTCCCGGTGGGGATGGGGATGTTCGACGGTCAGGGCAACCTCGGCCGCAATTTTCCCTTCGGGCGTGACTTCGATAATGCGCGCCGGACCGCTTTCGGCAATCATCGTGTTGCCATCGGCCAGCCGCTGAAAGGCGTGCACTTCGACCGCTTTGCCACGGTTGCCTCCGGCCGCTGCCGAATCGTATTCCCAAACGATCTTGTCGCTGTCCGGATCGATTTCGACGACGTGAGTCCAGTTCAGCTGAATCAGCAGATGACCATTTTCCAGCATGTGCAAGTCATGCAGGGGACCGATCTCGCGTTCCCAAACCGTCTGGTTGTCTTCGTTCACAATCGCGATCCGCTGTGCCGAAGAGTCTGCGACGAGGATCATTCGCGCAGGCTGTTTTGCTTCCGGCTGGTCCTGGGCCGGAACCGTCCGGACCAGGCAACCGAGGGCAACCAGAATGGCCAGACAGATAAAAGATTTCAGCAGGCGTTTCTGTACTGGTGTGGTCATCGCAGGGTCCGGATAAAAGGAAAATGTTTGCAGGATGGACAGCCAGGGGCGGCGTGCATCGCCAGGAATTCGACCGACGTGATCGTCGGCTGGACGCGTTGATTCTATCCGATTTCTTCCCGGTACATTGCGTCCAGAAAACCGACGATGAGGGTTTTTCCGGTGCGGATGGCCGGCGCGCGCAGCTTGCCGGAGGGGCCCACAATCAGCCCCTGCAGTTCGTCGTCGGCGGCCCGGTACTTTTTCAGGTCCAGACGGACAATTTTCTGGCCTTTGGCGGCCACGATGAGGGTGCAGGTTCGCGCCAGTTCGAGGGCCGCGGAGGCCAGCATGGGTTCTTTTTTGGCATTGATTACGATCTTCGACTCCAGTCCGGCCTGCGCAATATACTCCTGCGTTTTGATGCAGGAATTTCATCCCGGCCGGTGGTAGTACCAGTCAATTCTTCTGGGTGCCGTCATCGTATTCCGGAATGAAGGAGATTCTGTGGGTGCAGGATGCTACGCCCGTTCCATGGTAACCGGATCCGTGCGGTTACCGGAAGTGATGTGAACAGGAAATCGGACGTCGGGCAGGAACTGGACTGCAACCCGCCGGCGCGGTATTGTCCGGTGTTCAAAAAAACGGGAGCCAGGCAAGAGGTGGTTCGTGAAACAGCGGTCAATGCAAGCAAATGCATTTCAGCGACGTCGTGTGGAAACGGGAGTTGTCGTCGCGTTTGTCCTGGTCCAGCTGGCGGCGCCCCTGGTGGTTGGAGAAGTCTATCCGTTCACGATCTCGCCGATGTTCTCCGACCGGCCGGAATGTTACGCGCAGTACGAAGTGTTCGACGAGAACGGGAAACCGCTGGATGCCAGCCAGTTCGGTTTGCATCTGGTCTACGACGGCAACCCGCCCGGGTTTGGCGTTGGCGTTTGTCCGCGACCGACGCTCCATGAGTTTGGCCAGGTGTGCGATTGCGACACAGTCAGCACACGTTTGCGGGAACGGATGCGACAGGATTCCGGCTTGCCCCGGATGGTCAGGGTTCGCCAGAAAGTGGTACAAGGAGGAGGTCCGCAGTTGCAGACCACGGTCAACGAGTGGGTCGTCAGGGCTGCGGAGTAAAGTTCCGTCCAGTTCGGTGATTCGGGTTCACCATCCTGCAATCAGGTCTGGACCAGGCACCTTTCCCGGACAGCGTTTTCGGAAACAGCCAGTTTGTTGTCAATGAAAGAATCAGAATCGGGCTGGACTGGCCGTTTGGCGGGATGGTTGCTGGAGCGTGGTCAAAACAGGTTTGGGCTGTTGTCGCTCGGATGGTTGTTGCTGTTTGCGCTGATTCTCGCCTGTTTGCCGTTTGAGCATATGGCAGGTGAGCGAACGGGGCAGACGGTAACGCTGTTTTCGTGGTTGCCGGAAGAGTTGTTGCGCTGGGCACCCTTCTATTTTCTGGTGCGGATCTGGCTGATAGTCTCGGCGCTGTTGTGGGTGGGCTGGGTAGCGGTCCCGTGGAGCGGGTGGTCGACGGTATTTGCGTTTACGCTGATCTGGTCGTTGCGGATGGAGAATGTGACCAATGGTGCCCATATCTTCAACGCCACCAACACGCTGTTGTTTGTGCATGCGCTGTGGTTTCATTTTTATGGGGACGAGTTGCGGGAAGCCCGTTCGGAGCGGCGACTGTGGAACGGGTTTCACTATCCGCGGTGGGTATTCTGGTTGAGCATTTTTTATCTCGGCTGGTTTCATTCGCTGGCGGGGTTTACCAAAATTGCAACCAGCGGATGGGACTGGGGGAATGGAACCAGTCTGCAGTTGTGGATCAACCTGTTTGGCGAGACGCGCAGCCCCCTGGCATGGCCGATCCTGTACAGTCGCACGGTGGCGGCGTGGATGCAGTCCGGAGCGCTGGTGATCGAATGCGCGAGCGTCCTCTGTATTTTCGGCCGCTGGCCGCGCTATCTGTTGGGACTGGGGTTGCTGGGCTTTTACACGGGCGTGCTGGGTACGTTTACAATGTTCGGGTTTCATTTCAACTGGTTTCTGGTGTTCTGGTTTTTGCTGCCGGTAGATCGATGGTTTGGGCTGGAATTCACGAGCGACGGAACCGTCACGGCAGAAGGCATCGGCCGGGACCGCGCGGAAGGGCGCTGATCCTGCGGAAGATTTTTTTTGCAACCGGGATGGCTGGTCTGGCGTTGTTGCCGGGCTGTTCCGGCCAGCAGCCCGAGAGGGCGGACAACCGAAACGCATCGCGCACCGGTGTGACGATCCTGGTGGCGGCCAGTCTGCGGGAGTGCGTGGCGGAAATGGTTCGTGCCAGCGGCATCGACGGACAGCTGCAGGTTGATTTGAGTGCGGCTTCGTCCAGCAGTCTGGCCCGACAGGTGATCGCCGGCGCGCCCGCCGACCTGTTTTTTTCGGCCAGTCGCGAATGGGCGGAAGAAGTTCTGAAGGAAATTCCTTCGGCGCGGGGAGTTCATTTCGCGGATGGCCGGATGGTCATGATTGTTCCGGCCGACGCGCCACACGGTCCCGCTTCCCTGGCGGAACTGGCCCGCGATGAAAAAATGCGGCTGGGGGTGGGTGCCGCAGAAGTTCCTGCGGGCCGGTACGCAATGGAAGCACTCGGGCAGATGAAGCTGCTGGAGAAATTGCAGGACGCCGGTCAGCTGGTCTACGGCCAGGATGTTCGTCAGGTCCTGCACTGGACGGGGATGGGCGAAATCGATGCGGGAATCGTTTACGCCAGCGATGCGTTGCTGGAGAAAAACGTACGCATCGCCCAGGAGATTGACCCTGCACTGCACCAACCGGTGGAGTACTGGATCGTGTGGTTGCCCGGTGCGGGTGGCCGCGAGGAAGTCGACCGGATGTACGCCTTTGTGCAGTCGCCGGCAGCGGGTGAGATTCTGGCACGCTTTGGTTTCGGGACGGTCCATCGATGAGCGCTGCGGAAATCGCGACGGTGTTGCTGAGCCTGCAGGTGGCTCTGGTGGCGGTGCTGTTGATTCTCGTGCCAGGCACTGGCATGGCGTGGTTCCTGGCGCGGCGGAATTTCTGGGGCAAATTCGCGGTCGATGCGCTGGTGAATTTGCCGCTGGTGCTGCCGCCCGTGGTGACGGGATACGGGTTGCTGTTGCTGTTGGGGCGAAATGGACCACTGGGATACTGGATCGGACAGTGGCCTGGTTGGCGAATCGTGTTCGACTGGAAAGGTGCCGCGCTGGCGTCGGCCGTGGTCGCTTTCCCGCTCTTTGTGCGTTCGGTTCGGCTGGCGTTTGAACAGGCGGACCGGTCGCTGGAAGACGCGGCGCGGACTTTGGGCGACGGGCCGTGGAAGATGTTTTTCCGGATCAGCCTGCCACTTGCGCGCAACGGGCTGATCGCTGGTATTCTGCTGGCCTTTGCACGGGCCCTCGGTGAATTTGGCGCGACGATCATGCTGGCCGGAAATATTCCTGGCCAGACACAGACCATTCCGCTGCACATCTATCAACAGCTGCAGACACCTGGCGGAGAGCAGGGGGCGTGGCGGCTGGTGGCGATTTCTGTGCTGGTCGCTACTGCGGCGCTGGTCGCAGGCAACTGGTTGCAACGCGAACGGAGCCGGTGATGCATCTGCAGATCGAGTGCGAATTTCAGCACGCCGATGGTTTTGAGCTGTCGGTGCAAATGACGAGCGAGGCCCGGATGACGGTGGTGACCGGTCCGTCGGGCAGCGGCAAATCGACTTTGTTGATGCTGCTGGCGGGACTGTTGGCCGGGGCGCGGCAGCGGATTCAGTTGGGTGACGAGGTGGTGGCGAACAGTCTGGCCGGAGTGCACTGGCCGCCGCAGCGGCGGGGGCTGGGAGTGGCCTTTCAGGAACCCCGGCTGTTTCCCCATTTGAGCGTGCGGCGGAATCTGACTTACGGCGACTGGCGAAGGACGGCGGAGGGGATGCACTCCTGGAGTGAGATCGCCCGGCGGCTGGAGATCGAACCTTTGCTGGACAAACGCGTGGGCCAGTTGAGTGGCGGTCAGCAACAGCGGCTGGCACTCGGTCGCGCGATGCTGGCGGCCAGGACGATGCTGGTGCTGGACGAACCGCTGACCCATGTCGAAACCGGGTTGCGAATGGGAATTGCCAGCTGGATTGATGAATTTTCCCGGGAATCAGCGATTCCGGTGCTGGCTGTCACACACAACGAATCGCTGGTGGCGCACTGGGCCGGGTCCTGTTTCCGGATGGATTGCGGGCGGCTGGTTGCCACGAATGCATGCTAGCGATGCAGCGTTTGTCGGTGGACGCGAAAGGGGTGAATTGGTAAAAGTCCTGACCCGTTCGCGCATAAAAAATGACGTGACGGGGGTTATCGAAGTGGTGCGGGTTCAGGAGGAATTCGCCAGCCCCAATATTTAAAAGCAAATCTCGCAGTCGTTCATTCGCCTGCGACAACGGACAGGGATGTCCCCCACTGTGTCAGCCCACGCGCCTGTTGCGAACCTGTTGAACCCAGCACCGGCTTTTTTGCATGGCCGGTTGCGCGGGGTCATGTTCTGCGCGGTCTGGCTGGTTTTTCTTTTTTTCGCTGATGCGGGGCCTGGTCTGGCGCAGGGTCGTCTGCCGACAGCGCAGAAAACAGCGCCGCTGCCAACCGGCAGTTCGGAACCAGCGCCCGCCGAAATCGAACTGGGATTGCGAATCGTCTGGGGCGGTGGTGCCGAGCGGGCGTGGCGCGGAAAATTTTCGCTGAACAACGGTCAGGTGCGGCTGGTGCGCAGCCTCGCGATGTCGGCCGATGCACCCGGATCCGCGTGGGAAACCGGCGGTCAGGTCTTTGTCGAGCAACCTTCGGCAAGCTCCTTCAATGGTGTCGATCTGGTTGTACGGGGTCCGGCAGATTCGCGACTGGCGATCGAGCTGGGCTCTGCGGAACAATCCGCCACACCTTTTGGTCACAGCCTGAGGTTGGGAGACATGCAGAACGGCAGCGACATTCAGCTGCTGGACGAAGAAGGCAACCGGATCACCGTCGAGCGGACACCGGGCGACCTGTTACGGGTCGATATCGGTCGCGAGCATCTGGTTTTTGATCCGGCCGAAGCGTGGGAACCGTCGGTCGCACCAAATTGTCTGACCGAACTGGCTGGTAAACAGGTGACCGTTCGCGCGAGCATCACGGCAGCGCGACAGACCCGCCCGGTCCTGCTGCGGCATTCCTGGACGGTAACTCTGGACGAGGCGGGATCGCACCCGGCGCTCGCATGGCCAGTCAACGTTCCGGCTGCCGAGGGCGTCTACGAATGGCGGGTGGAGGTTGAACCACGCTGGTACCAGGCTTCGTACAGTGCCGCGCGGCTGCAGCGCAGCGTCCAGTTCGTTGTGATCGACCCGGCGCTGGTTTCTCCGGTGCAGCAGCCGGAATGGAAAACCGTCGCGACGCTGCATCCGGACGGCAGCAGTCCCGCGCGGCCCATCCTGCCCGACCCTTCGTCGATGTTTCGCGGAATGGCAGCGCTGGGAGTCGCGGACAAATCCAGATCCGGCGCCAGTCCGGCCGACGAAAAAATGACTCATACGTTTGCGCCCGGCGAATGGAAAACCATTCCCCTGCCGGTTTCAGCGCAGGGCCATCCGCACCGCGTCACGATTCACTATCGGTCGGCTGCCAGGCTGGCGGCTGGTTTCAGCATTCTTCAACCGGACGAATCGGGCAGGATTCCGTCGATTGGAACCGACAGCGGCGTGGCCCGTGGACTGCTGGACGGGCCGGTGATTCCGGAGGGCGATGCGGCAGAACTGACGCACACTTTTGTGTACTGGCCCAAACACGCGCGACCGCTCCTGTTGATTGCCAACCGTCATGGTTCGGCCGACCTGACGGTGGGGAAAATAGAAATCGCCACGGGTCCAGAGCGGCTGACGGGGTCCGCGACCGGGAATCCGGTTTCCGTACTTCCGCCTTCGCCGCCGCAACGTCGCGAGATTCTGCAGTTTCTCGAGGCCCCGCTTTTTGCCGACCGCTTTTGTGCATCGCGGGGAATCGATCCGGCGACGGGCCAGGCGCTGGACGACTGGCAGACCTTTTATGAAGGCGCCGACCGCTGGATTCAGCATCTGCAGGCCAGCGGCTACAGC
>JBGSVU010000010.1:0-3226 GCA_041752775.1 Pirellulaceae bacterium
GATTTCGGTGCCGATCCTGGTGGTCCGGCCCGCGCCCACGAAATTCGCTTCCCCACCGGGGACTCAACCAGCGACATCTGGAGCTGACCCCGACTGGTCTCGACAGGACGTGACGTAACTACCGATTCCACCGCGTGTCTCGCCCAGAGGCCTGCGACTGGGAATCGCGTCTTTTTGGAAACCTGACGCCTGAGCGAGGGGAAATCGTTACCGAATCATTCCCGTCCTCGCCCAGGCGTCGGGTTTCCAGTTAAAACGGCGCCTGACGCAGCATCGCAATCTCAAAAGAGCGGCTGAACGGGGCGCAGCCTGCGCCCTGACGGCGTTCGGCTCCCGTCGGGCCTGCGACTGAAATCGGATAACCGGACCAGTCTCCTTGACCGTTCTGAAGCGTCCCAGAACCGGTCTTGACTGGGGCTTTAAATTTTTTCCCCGGCGTTGTCTTCAGCCCACCAGCGGGTTTCTTCAGACCGATCTTCCCGCCGTTGGCGATACGCGACGAACCCCGTCGATAGATGACGTCAGGGCGAAGGAAGTTCAGGCGACTTTCGTTCCAGTACGGCGGAGGACCGTCACGAAGATTACAACCCGAAACACTGCATGCATTCCGATTCCAGCCAACCCGTTCCCGCTGCCGAGTTTCACGGCCATTTCGCCTACTGGACTGCCGGATCGCGTCTCCGATGCGACGGTTTGTTCGACATCTACCCGGTTCGGCCGGCGGCAGCGACCCATCAGCGGTTCGATTATGTGCTGACAACTCCCGCCCACGGATTGCGGGGCACCGGATACCAGGTCGCCATTGACAAAATTGCCACGCGGGCTGCGGCGGCCGCACTTTCCCATCCCACCATCGTTCCGCTGATCGACGCGGAACTGGATCGCCCTCCCTTTTTCTGGGTCGAACCACTCTTCAGTCATCCAACTCTGGAATCATTTTTTCACGTCTACTCCTCGCCTGTTTCAACCGCCGTCTGGATCATTCGGCAAATTGTTCAGGCCGTTTGCCATGCGCATGAACACATGCGGACACTCTCCGGGCTGGCACCGGGTCAGATTCAGGTTGCCGATTCCGGCCGCGTCCTGATTGGCGCTCTGCAGGAATCCGTTCCGTTTGGGCATCCACTTGATCTGTTCTCTGGACTGCCGGTGCGACAGGCCAGGTATGCAACGCCACCAGCGATTCAGGCAGCGCAAGTTGAGGAAAATGAAAAAACTCCGTCACCTGCAGTTGAACTGGGTATCCATCATCCGGACCATGACGTCTTCCCACCGCAAGCCGTCCGTGTCGTAGCTGCTTCGCCCAGGCATGATTTGGCCAAGGTGGGCCGAATCATCCACTGGATGTTGGCGCGAACGGTTCAGCAGAAGCAGGTTGCCCGGCCGGACTGCCTCACGTCCTCCCCGTTTTCAGTCCAGCGTGCGTCGGCGCTGAGCGATTTGAAACGGCTGGCCGAGCAGGCCGTTTCCGATGGCAACTGCGATCGACCCGCGGATGCCGACCTGTCGCGACGCCTGTTGGACCAACTGGCCAACTGTGAACTGGAGCACGTCGCAAACGATTCTCTCTTCGGTTATTGAAAAATCCAGTTTGCCGGATTTAACGAATAGCCCACCACCAGATCGCGGAAATCGCGATCCCCATGGCGATCCACGCGAGAACTGCGATGGACTGGAAACGCCGGCTGAAGTGATGACGGGTTTTGTGATCGAGCACGAGAAACAGCCACACGATCGAGACGGTCCCCGTCGCTGCAACCAGAATCAGCATCAACTGCTCGATACGCTTCAGCCGGGTTCGTGTCTGAATCGCCGTATTGACCTGCTCCAGCTTCTTGTCGTCCAGCCGCAGGCGAATGGCCGCACGCCAGGCCGATTCGGTCGACGCGACAGGCCACTGGCCAACCCACGTGTCACCTTCTTCGATCAACAGCTGAACCAGCCGCCAGTCCAGCGATTCTTCGTCGGACTCGGTGCGTCCGGGTCGCGCGAGATACCAGCGGGAAAGATCGCGGACTGACGCTTCGCGGACGGTACCCCAGGCGGCGTGGGCCGTTTCACTTTCTGGCGATATCCATACACGAACATCTTCCGGAAATTCACCCTCGATGGCCGACGCGACCCATTCCGGTACCGCGGAGGCGAGGTCCCGTACGGGAACATCGCTCTGCACACTCCATGCGGTCGCGGTCATCAACAGGCCGATGAAAATAAAGGCAATCACCCTCCACCCAGTGCGAACACCCGGCGGCCCGATAACGCTCCCCGGCGAGAACAGGATTTCTTTGTTCATGACAAATGGGCGGCAGTGATGTCTCTGGCCCGTTCCCGGTCCACCACCGGTATCCAGGGCGCCGCAACCTGAACGGCAATCGAAATCATCAGCGTCAGTGTCACCGGCCAAAGTGGCTCGACGTCCAGGGCGGAGCTCAAAATCGCAGCGACTACCACGCACAATCCGCTGCTCCAGAGGGAAAACTGGGTCGTTCGCATCGGGTCCGCCATTCGCCACCAGCGCAACAGGCCCATCAGCGCCGTGAACAAAACCATTTGGCTGGCCAGTCCCGGCAAATTGCCCGCCAGTCCCTGCAGCACCGCTGATCCGCCCTCCACCCGGCTCGGTATATCGATCATCAAAAACTGGCTTAACCCAAACGATACGGCTCCCGTCGCCATTCCGGTTCCCGCCATGACCATCCGTCGTTGCCACGCATCGCCTACCCGATGCTCCCAGGTTTTACCGGCAATGAGGATCATCCAGCTGCCAAACGTCCCGGTCGAAACCAGCCACGCATAGCGTGCCCAACTTTCGACTTCGGGTGAAAACAACCCTCCACCAGCCGCCAGACAGAGCAACCCCACGACTACCGTCGATACCGTCGCTACCAGCAGCGAACCCAACAGGCCCGTGACCCGATCCGTCCATGGATGAACGGCCAGTGATGACCGCAACAGCTTTTCGGTCTGCGCCTGCAATTGCTTTCGGTCCAGCTGCTTCGGAGTCACCGCGTGGTCCTCCACAAACATCCACGAACGAATCGCAAAATAAATCAAATAAACCAGCCCCAGCGCCACCATCACAGGCAGCAGCCATGACGAGTTGACCAGCAATAACAGTCCGGCCGCTGCGGCGATCCCACATTTGACTGGAGTTGCCAGGGGCGCCGTCTGGAACCAGTTCCACAATCCGATCGTTCCCGACGATACAGCCCGTGCCACTGGTGCG
>JBGSVU010000011.1:0-2485 GCA_041752775.1 Pirellulaceae bacterium
GTGCATCAGCGCAGCGACGAGATGGCCCTGGAAATGCACCAGACCATTGGCATCGACCCCGATGATATTGTCCGCGTCAGTGCCAAGACGGGGATGAACATCGACCAGTTGCTGGCCGCCATCGTCAAAAATGTTCCGCCACCGGCTGGCGACCCGGACGCACCACTGCAGGCAATGGTTTTCGATTCGCACTATGACGAATTCCGCGGCGCGGTGACTTACATCCGGATCATGAACGGAACCGTTCGCAAAGGCCAGAAAATCCGTTTTCTCCGGACTGGTCGCACCCACGAAATCCAGGAGTTGGGCCAGTTTCGCCCGCGCCAGCATGCCTGCGAAATACTGCACGCCGGCCAGGTGGGCTATCTGATTTGCAACATCAAATCGATCGACGAAATCCATATCGGGGACACGGTCAGCGTGGCAACGGGCGAAGTCGCCGTGGCATTGCCGGGATACAAGGCACCCAAACGGATGGTCTACTGTGGACTGTATCCGTCGGATGGCCAGGACTTCGTCGAACTCCGTGACGCGCTGACCAAGCTTTCGATCAACGATCCGAGTTTCGAGTTCATGCCCGAATCGAGCGAGGCCCTCGGTTTCGGTTTCCGCTGCGGGTTTCTCGGACTGTTGCACATGGAAGTCGTCCAGCAACGCCTCGAGGGTGAAGCCGATATCGACCTGGTCCAGACCGCACCGAATGTGACCTACGAAATCCTGCTGCGAACCGGTGAAGTTTTGGAAATTCACCGGCCCCAGGAAGTCCCCGACAGCGGCGATATCGAGGAGTTTCGACAACCCATCGTGCGGGTCAACATTATCACGCCCGAAGAATACGTCGGCGCCATCATGACGCTCTGTGCCGAACGGCGGGGCGTCAGCCGAACCACCGAGTATCTGTCGCCAACCCGCATGATGTTGACTTACGAATTGCCGCTGGGCGACGTGATCTACGACATGCACGACAAACTGAAAAGCATGACCCGCGGCTACGGCACCATGGATTACGAGTTGATCGGTTATCAACCCGCCGATCTGGTCCGCCTGGACATCATGGTCAACGGCAACAAAATCGACGCGCTGGCGATTATCTGCAACCGGGCTGATGCCGACCGGCGGGGTCGCGCGGTGGTCAAGAAACTGAAAGAGGAAATCTCGCGGCACATGTTCGAAATCGCGGTCCAGGCGGCGATCGGATCACGCATCATCGCCCGCGAAACCGTCAAGGCGATGCGGAAAAATGTGACTGCGAAATGCTACGGCGGTGACATCTCGCGGAAACGCAAGTTGTGGCAGAAGCAGAAAGAAGGCAAAAAGCGCATGAAATCCGTCGGCAGCGTCGATATCCCGCAAAAGGCGTTCATGGCCGTTCTGCAAACCGGCAACGAAGACTAACCGGCCTGCCGGGCCTGGCCGTTTGCGCGACCCAACTTCAGAACGATTCCCCAGGCCGTTTGTCCGCATCGACCAGATTCCGGGCTGGCGTAAACTCCTGCAATTGTTCAATCGCTTCCAGCGTGGCCTGTTCCACGGCCAGCTGCCAGTCGGAATTCGCCAGGTGCCGCCGCGATTCGCTCTCCCAGGCGAAGATGATTTTTCGGGAACTGTTGACAATCGCCCCCATTCCGTGACGGTCAAAAGCCTGGGCGACGTCACTGGCCGTACCCCCCTGGGCACCGAAACCCGGAACCAGAAAAATGGTGTTGGGCATCGAATCGCGCAACCGTTTCAGCTCTTCGGGCCATGTGGCTCCAACAACCGCGCAGACGTTGCCGTATCCCGATGCTCCGGCCGATTCCGCGGCTGCCGACTGGACCAGCTCGGCCACCCGCTCGAACATGGCCCGTCCGTCCGCGACCGGAGACTGGAAATCCCTGCTGCCAGGATTCGAGGTCCGGACCAAAACAAAAATGCCGGCGCCATTTTCCTGTGATACTTCGATGAACGGTTGCAGCGAATCCCACCCCAGCCAGGGGCTGACCGTCAGGGCATCAGCTGCCCAGGAGGACGCCGGTCCGCGCTCCAGATAGGCCCGCGCATAGGCCACGGCAGTAGAGCCGATATCGCCCCGCTTGCCGTCCAGGATCACCATCAGTCCCCTTTGGCGACAGTGCTGGACCACATTCCAGAGTGCCTGAATTCCGGCAGGACCCTGCTCCTCAAAAAAAGCCATCTGGGGCTTCACGGCCGGGACCAGGGGTGCGACCACGTCCACAATTTCGCAACAGAACTTCTGGTATGCACTGGCAATCTCTGCCGGATGCGTGGAATCCGTTCGCAACGGCTCCGGCAACTGGCTGGCACGCGGGTCCAGCCCGACCACCAGTGGTGTTTTCCTGGCACGGACCGCGTCGCACAATCGGTCGGCAAAGTTCTGTCTGGGTTGCATATCAGTCTGATGTCAGAAAAGTAAGTTTCCCGCAACGGGCGGCGGCCAGGTCGTGCGGCTAAGGTTCCAGGTAACGTCGTTCGGCGGCTATTGTTT
>JBGSVU010000012.1:0-15074 GCA_041752775.1 Pirellulaceae bacterium
CGTCACTGAAATCGGGCCGGGCAACCCGGGCTTAACCACTGCGGAGACTTTCAACCAGCGGCAACCGGGTCACACGCCGTGCAACCAGTATCCCTGTCAAACTGCCGGCCACCGCCACGCCTCCCAGAATCAGACCCAGCCCGCTCCAGGGAACCGACGCGCCTCCAGCAATCATGTGCGGCAAGGTGCTGAACAGGGCCGCGACGATTCCCACAACCAGTCCCAGCCCCAACAACCAGGCCTGTTCCAGGAGGACCATGCGGGCCAGCCGGCCTGGTCCAAAACCGATACAGCGCATCACCGCCAGTTCCGCCTGCCTCCGTACAATGTTGCGCAACATCACCGCCGCCAGTCCTAACGTGCCCAGCAACAGTCCCAGCCCGCCCAGCGACTGGAAGGCCGACAGATAGGTATTCTGCACGGACATGAATCGTTCCAGCAGAGCTGTCGCCGGCTGCGCATCAAAACCCTGGTCTGACAAGGCACTTTCCAGCGCCGCCACTTCTGCCTGGCCGTCACCGGCTGGCGTGTCGATCAAAAAGTACCGATACCCGCTGACCTCGGGAAACAGCCGCCGGAAATCCGCTTCGCCCACCAGCAGGCTGCCCTGCAACAGACTGTTCTCCAGAAAACCGGCCACACGAAACTGTACCCGCTGTCCCGAATCGAACTCGACAGGAAACAGGCTGCCGATCGTGTAGACCTTCAGACTGTACCACGCGGTGTTTTTGTCGATCACGGCATCAACCACCAGAGGATCTTCAGCCGAAGTTTCGCTATCCGCATTTCCCGGTTCAGCATTTGATTTCTGGAGCAAACGCCACGGGTTTGATTTTTCCTGTTCCGTCTGCGCTGCACTCCCCGCCCACCTCATCGCCGGGACGTCGTCCGCATCAAAGCGGCCGATCCACGCATCCGAAACACCGAGGACAGTCGGACGGGCGGACTGGAAAACGTTGTTACAGCTGGCGTCATCACCGGACTTCACGCGGAACGACCAGATGCGAGTGTCCGGTTGCAAAAGGGTTTGGTTCCCCAGCAATTTTTCGCGGCCTTCCGCTGTATCAGGATTGTCGAACAGTGGCTGGGCACTTTGCGCAACATGGTCCACGCCACCGGAGGACTGGTCGCTCGGCGACAGCCGGAAGGCGTTGATCGCCACAACCAGAAAAGTAGCAATGGCCACCAGCGAGACCGTCAACGTGCTGCGGCCCGCATTTCGAAAGAGACTGGTCCGCGCCAGCCCAGCGACATCGCGCAACCCCCCTGCCCTGCCCTGCGCCGACCCGCGGAACCATCCGTGAACCAGCATCAGCATCGCAGCCAGCACCAGAAAGCCGCTGCCCATGAACGCGCCCGCCTGATTGTCTCCCGACAAACCCTTCCCCGCGACCGCCAGCACCACCGCGACCAGCAGAATGGCGATCGCAATCCAGACTCGCCGGGAATTTCCCTGACGGCGATTCGCCACATTGCCAACGCGGTCGATTTGACCTGCCAGCAAACCCGTGGCCGACTGGCGACTGGTCCGGCGGACTGCGACCACCACCGTCAATACCGCTGCAATAATCCCCAGCACCGCGCCCAACCCCAGCGCGACCGGGTCGAGGTGAAACTGCAAAAACGGACGCCCGATCGCAGCAACCCACCACGTCGTCAATCCGTAAACCATCAACGCCGCCCAGCCAATTCCCAACAGGGTTCCGACTGTTGCGCCGGTCGCCGCCAGAATCAGCGATTCGCCCAGCCACAGCCTTGTGATTCGCGCTGGAGAAAAACCGGTCGCCACCAACACCCCGACCTGGCGAACCCGTTCCTCCAGGCCCAGCCGAAACAGCAATGACACCAACATCAGGGCCGCAACAATAATGAACAGACTCAGCCCCAGAAACAGTCCGTCAAATGGTGTCGATCCGCTGCTGGCCTTCAGGCTCTGCTGCCGCAACGGAACATAAACCAGTCCGCTGTCGATCTGGCCGGTTTGCCACAGACTCACCAGCCGGCTTCTGACCGTTTCGATATCTGTTTCCGCCGGAATTCTGAAACCCGTCACGGTTCCAAAGCGGCTGCTCCACAACTTCTGTCCGGTCTGCAGCGACACAAAAGCTTTGGGTGTCGTGCGGTAAAGCGACCAGTAATCGTCATCCTCCGGACGAACCCTTTCGGTCATGGCAAAGGGAACGTCCCAGCTCTCGATCGACTGGCTGTCGGTCATGCCTGGCACATGGGGCGTCAGGTCGGGGTCATTTGCCAGGGTTGGTGGCGAATCAAAAACCGCAGGAACAATCTCGTCACGTCCCCGCCGACCAAACCCTTTGGCAGGCCGCGTCAATTCCGCCACCGCCGAAACCCTGACGCTGACCGACCGTTCCAGCGTCTCTCCGTGGGTTGATTCGGGCTCAAAAAATTTCAGCGTCAACCGGTCGCCGGCCGCAACACCCAGCGCTTCTGCTGCCCACCGGTTCAGGACAATTTCATCCGGGCCCGGCTGCGCGACCGGTGTGCCATCGAGAGAAGTCAGTGAAAAACCAGCATCAAAATCAATCGCGGAGATCATGCTGTAGGGAACCACGACACCACTTTTGGCCGCGCCCGATCCGGCAGTGGCCTGCATCGAATTAACCAGATAAGTTGAAACCTGGGTCGCCCCGGGAAACGCAGCCTGAATTTTTTCGACCGAATCGTCCGGGAAAACGAGCTGCGATGTTGACAGGCTGGTGTAACTGGCAACCGCGGTGGGTTCGCCTTCCGGGGTTGTGAATCCAATCTTTACCGGCCGGACGTCCAGACCCAGATCGGCAGTCGCGAGGGGTAATGATTTTCTGATTTCCGCAAAACGGTCCGAAGAGGTGGCGGCGCGTTTGTTTTTTTGGGGGAACAGCAACACATTGGCAAACCGGGGCCCGGTCCCGGCCGAAACTGCGGGTTGGTCCAGTTCCCGCTGCAACCGGGAAAGGGATACAAAAACGTTTCGCACCCCGGACTGCCCGGTGGTCAGAGTCAAGCCGCCGATGTCACTCTCATCCACAATGGCAATGACTTTCAGGCGAACCAGGCTGAGGATCAGGTCGCGTTTTTTTCCAAGCGCACTGTCACCCGGCAATCGCGAGGGACGGGTCAGTCGAATGGTCACCGTAGCCGTTCCCTCGGCGATACCGGCCGGCGTGATTCCCAGTTCATCGGCGAGAGTACGCGTCAACAGAACACCGTCATCCATGGGCAGGGGCCAGGCGTTTTTGGCATCGGCAAACAGGTTGAGAAAGGCCACATTGATGCCCCAGACCGTGATCCCGCTGGCCCGGCCCTCGAACTCCTGACCGGTCTGGCCGCCATTTTCGCCCGCAGCAGACTCAACGGATGCCGGCTGCATCATGATCGCCGGTACCGCTGTTCCAAACTGCTGCTGAAAGTCCGGATTGCCGTTCCATTCACTGGCCAGTGCCGCCCGGAAAAAGCCTTGCGACAGCACCAGTCCGTCGGTGTTGCCCAGTCGACCAGTGGCCAGCGCCCGCAGGCTGGCTCGCATGCTGGAACCCACCAGCAGTGCGCCGGTAAGCACGGCCGTCGCGACTGCCACGGCGGCGATCACGGCCAGACTGCTGCGCCAGTAATGCCAGACGCTGCGCCAACCAAACCGGATTCCGCTGGAAGTCACTGTGCCGCCTCTTTCCGGTTTCGCCGCCACATCACCAGCTGGTTTCGCGCCCGGTCAAACTCGGCCCGGTCCGGTTGCACACGTTCCACCCACCAGTCGATTCCGCGCACGGTTCGATGCAGGTTTTCGCCGTTCAAATCGTCGTAACCCGATGCCCGGCAGGAAACCGACGCAAACAACAGCCCTCCGCGCCGCAACACGCGATGGATTTCGGCAAGCGTTGTCGCGACATCGGACTCGTCGAGGTGTTCCAGCATGTCGAAACAGGTGACCAGTGAAAAATGATTTTCGGCAAACGGCAACGACTGGTCGACCAGCTGCACGATCCGTTCGGCGGGGATTCTGGTTCGCGACGTCAAACGGTTCCGTGCGCGGTCCACCGCGACACTGCTGATGTCGGCACCCCACGCTTCCAGCCAGTAGGAACCGCTGCACAGCAACTCTACGACGAAACCGACACCACAGCCCAGATCGAGCGAGCGTCCACCGATCACTTCCAGCTCGCGGGTCGCAGCGAGGCAATTGAGAAAGCCGGGCGAATTCTCCGCGCGGTTGTAGTTCTCCTCGCGTTGCATCACGTCGTCGTAAATGGCTTTGTAGTCTGGCATGCTGGTTGAAAAAAAGTGAGGTTCAGTCAGAAGTCAGTTTTCCCGAGGTCAGCCGCATCCGCTGGTCGAACATGTTGGCCAGTACGGAACTGTGCGTCACACAGACCAGCATCGCGCCCGATCGTCGCTGCACGTCCAGCAACAAATCGCCCACGCTCCCGGCATTCGATTCGTCGAGACTGCCGGTCGGCTCATCCGCCAGCAGCAATTCCGGCCCGCACATCAGTGCCCGCGCTACGGCGACCCGTTGCCGTTCTCCTCCTGACAATTCTCCAGGCAGATGCGTCGCGCGGTCGGCCAGCCCGACATCGGCGAGCAGTTTCATCCCGCGCTCCCGGTCGTCCCCGGTGACAGGGCGGGTTGCCATGACCGGCAGGACTACGTTGTCGATCGCGGGGAGTTGTGGCAGCAGGTGATGTTCCTGAAAAATGAAGCCGATTTTCGAATTGCGAAACGCCGCCTGTGCTTTTGCATTCAGCGCATACGGATTCACGTCGTCCAGACTTATGGTTCCGCCGGAGGGCGGGTCCAGCGCAGCGACGATGTGCAGCAGTGTACTTTTGCCACTGCCGCTGGGCCCCACTACCGCCAGGTTGCCGCCGGATTCCAGCTGGAAACTCACGCCATCCAGAATGCGCAGGGGCCCGGCGGGCGTCGGGAACTCTTTTGTAACTTCACGGACAATCAGACTGGGCATGGGCATTGGGCCGGTTGATTAACGGAGTGGCCATGACGTATACCAAAGGCCAGCGTGTTTCCACAACACACCGCCATTTTTTCCGCCATGGATCGTTGCCGATATTGTAACGGAGATGCCATCGCAGGAATGGTCCTGCTGTCTCGAGGCTGTCCCCAATGTGAGCGGACCCTTTTTGATTGTGCAAAAGTCTGAGTCCTGTTGGGACAGGCACTTCGTCAATTCGCCGGAAGCAGGACTTCTTCCAGCAGATTGCGAATCGGTGCGGGAATTTCAACCGGAACCGGTGGCTTGCCATGTTCGATGACGCAACAGACGGTGGTCACGCTGCCGTCGGCGACCGGCGTTCCCTCGTGAAAAAACCGGACCTGCCAGGTCAGACTCTTCGTGCCGATTTTTGAGACGCCAATCTCGACATCGATGATCTCCTCGAATCGCGCTGCCCGACGATAGTTGCATTCGGCGCTGACCCGCGGCCAGCTGAGCGTCTGGCCATTGTGAGTGATGACCACGCCCGTTCCCAAACTGCGCCAGACCTCGTGTTCGGCCTGTTCCATCCATGTGAAAAAATTCGAAAAGT
This sequence comes from Pirellulaceae bacterium, assembly GCA_041752775.1. Lineage (GTDB taxonomy): Bacteria > Planctomycetota > Planctomycetia > Pirellulales > Pirellulaceae > BJ22. Next base: position 5,541 of record JBGSVU010000012.1, read on the forward strand.
GAACGATCCCGGCCATGTCCGTTTCGCGGAACTCGACCCGGCGCGTTGTCCTGAAGGGCTGGTCCAAGATGAATATTCCCCGGGCTGAAGCAGAAAGAACAGGAGTCCGCCGGACCCCAAAAAAAAACCGCCAAGCGTTCCCGGCCGGCGGTCCATAATTCGATCGATTTTCAGGGGCCCCGCAGAACCCCGCAAAGGCACCACCGTGCCGCAACGGACTTTACTCGCCGGAATACGGAAGCAGCGCCATGAACCGGGCCCGTTTGACCGCTTCGGAAACCGCATGCTGGCTGACGGCCGAACAACCGGTCTTGCGCCGACTGCTGATCCGGTTGTGGCGGTTGACCATCTTTTTCAGCAAATCCAGGTTCTTGTAGTCCACATACATCGGGCGGGGACGTTCACCTTCGACGTACAAGGGGTCCTTTTTGACGACCTTGGCCTTGGTTTTGGGTTTGCGACGGGGACGTGCCGGACGACGGCCTTTAGGGAATACCATACTTCTCAAACGAACGTAAAAAGAACCGGTTTGTTGACTTTCCAGCCCCGAATTATGCCGTCAATCGGGTTCCATGACAAGCCGTTTACCTGGAGAACCAGTGCCGGGGCGCTGATTCGGCCATTTTCCGCAGCCCGACCCATCCCTTTTGCCCGGTTTTTCGGCGGAGAACGTTCCTTCTCAGTGTTTCTTTTTTTCCGGAAAAAAGCGTGCCAAATGGTCCGCCGCGGGTGCCCGGGTCATCAAACTGGTCGCCACCATCGAAAAGGCCGTAGCCACAAAAATGACCACCACGGGATCGAGCGAAAGCTGAACTGTTGGCAACTGCAATTTGACCGTGTACCCACTGTTTGCCCCCCATCCGGATTCTCGAAACAGAAAGATCCAGCTGCCCGCCATGGTCAAAACCGCCGACACGGCCCCCGCCGCCGTCAGACGCCGCCAATAGAGCGCCGCAAAAACCAGCGGGAACAACGCCGCAAATCCGCTGAAACACCACACTCCCAGCGCAAAAACACTGCGGTTCCCCATTAGGGCCATGCTCAATCCCCAAGTCGCCGCCATAACTACCACAACAAAAATCCGGGCTACCCAGATCTGCGTTCCATCCGACAGGCGCCGACCCGCCCCCGTCGCTCCCACCAGATCGGTTGCAAACATCGTGCCGACGCACAACACCTGGCTGTCCAGAGACGACATGATGGCCGCCAGGATTCCCGCCGTCAGAAGACCCGCAATGATCGGCGACAACTCGGACTGAACCAGGTACGGCAAAACCGAGTTGGGGTTGCTGCGAATTCCTTCGGGCAAATCCAGCACCGTGCCCCAAATCCCGATGTAAATGCAGGGCATCCACACCAGCATGATGAACAGGGGATGCAGAACAATCGACAGCCGGAAGCTTTTGGCACTTCGGGCCGTCAACCAGTGCTGGAACAAATGCGGGAACATGCCCATCGACAACGGGATCAGCAAATAACTGAGGAAAGAAATCTTGCTCATCTCCGACCGGCTGAGCAGTTTTGAATCGACTTTTCCTGTCGCGTTCTGCATGCTTTCAACCAGGTTGTCGCCGCCACCAATTTTCATCGCCAGCATGTAAAACGTCACCAGCCCCAGTACGACGAACAACAGCGTCTGGGCTGCGTTGGCCCAGGTCGTCCCGCGCATGCCACCCAGAAAAACATAGGCCAGGACCACCAGGCAAATCGCCAGCGTTCCCATCCATGGCGGCACTCCGCCATTCATCGAGGGCAAATCGCTGTGGAACCAGGCGTTGTCGGGAAACGCTCCCGCCGTCATCGCCTGAATAGCCGCACCCGCTCCGATCACACCGATCAGGAGATATGGAATCACCAACCCCACCAGCACCGGAAACAGCAACCAGCCGATTTCGCGGCATTGCAAACGATCCTGAAAAAACTGGATCTGGGTCGTGTATCCATGCCGCTGGCCCAGTTTCCACAACCGCGTTCCTATCAGGAACACGCAAAAAGAATGCAGGATTCCGCTGGACGAAGCCATCAGCCCGTAAATTCCAATCCCGCGCTGATACGCTTCACCGCTGCTGCCGACCATCGCAAAGGCAGTCATGGTCGTGCCAAACAGGCACAACAGCAGCATGAATGGCCCAACTGAATTGCTGGCCAACAGATAGTCGCGTCGGGTCCCGCGCCCAAACCGGTTGGCAGCCAGCCCCACCAGCACCAGCACCGTCAAATAGATGCAAATGATAATCAGTCGCGCAATTGCATCGCGTGGCTCAATCATGATTCGGCCCCCTTCTGGCCGGTGACCACCACCTCCTCATCCAATTCCGCTGGCCAGCGAAACCAGACGATCCAGGCCCACATCGCCGCGGCCGCAAGACTGATTCCCATATGCCAGGCCAGTCCCGCGGGCAGGAATCCCAAAAAGAGCGTGTCATTCTCCCACTGCCACCAGTCCTGGTGCAGCACGAGCAGAAGCAGTGTCAACAACCAGCCAATCAGGGGCATCGTTTTTCAGGCCTTTCGCTGAAAACAGCGGAAACGTAATACAGGCGATTCGCCCGCAGTGGTTCTACAAACTGTACTGGCTGGCAGCAGATACCGGGAGTCCCAGACGACGTCAAATTACAATTTCCAGCAACTCAATCGCCGGGCGTGAATCGACGTGAATCATGGCCGTCCGGCCAAAACAGTGCGTGTCCCCCCCGGTGCCAGAACGGGTGGGAATATTCTCTTTCAGCCGCGGTCCTGCCAGTACATCGTACAGTCCCACCAGCTGCACACGGCGCAGGACGTCGTTCTCGATCAGAATTCTTCCCAGCGGCGTCTTGCGCTGGAGAATCATTTCGGAAACCTGCGGCGGCAGCGCTCCAAGACTGATTCTGACAATGCCATACAGAACCGCCACACGATCCGTCTGGCGCCGCAACAGAATCTCGCGCGAGTAATAATCACCCTCCCGCCGATGCCGCAGGACTTCCACATCGACCGCGCAACCGTGATGGTTTTCGACAGTGACCGTCATGTGATGGTGATGGTCCAGCAGCGATCCGGCCGGCTCCGGCAATGTTCCGCTGTTCCGTGTCGTAAAAATACCCAGCTCAGCCGGCTCGGCAAAAAACAGCTTCACCAGGTCAGGCAGATCAACAACCACAGATTTTTCACGCGACACGTCTTCAGAACTTCCGGCTTTTTTGACAGGGGCTTCAACCAGACTCACGATACCACAAATGCATTCACGATTCCGCAAGGTGATTTCCGGGTTCGGCCTGGAAGCCTGGTTGGCGGAAAACAGCACGATTTCATTCGCCCGGTTTTTTTCCGGATTCCGGCGTTGCCGCCACCGGTGGAATCTTCACAGTCAATACCGCTGTCGCGGCCGTGACCGGATCGGCCCGCTGCTGTAGCGAATCGACAATGGCCTGACGAGTCCGCGGCACAACACCACTCCAAACTTCTGTTCCATTGGCCACCACCGTCACGGGCAAATCGAGATCAATCAGACCGTCCCGCAACCGAAGCATTACCGAACGGACTTCTGCCGAATCGACCGTGACCGTTTGCCCATCGACTGCGGCTTCCACCCGGTTGCCCATGCGGGCTTCTTCAGCAGCAACGCCCAGCCAGTAAAACCGCTGGTGCGTGACGTCGTCCTGATACCAGACAACTCGCTTGGGCCAGGCGACCCGTTTTTTTTCCGCCATCCAGGGAAGAGCCTCGGCGTCTTCCCTGTCCATCCAGTGGCCTTTGCCCGGATAAATTTTTGTTTGATGAACGTATCCTTCCGGATCTTCTTTCTGCAATTCGTCCAGTCGGTCGCCCCAAGTCCTGGCGACCTTGTTGCGGTCGTAAGCCCCGTCGTTGCCGCCCATGAAAATCGCAAATGGAAGGTTGCGCAGTCCCCATGCCTGCGCTTCATTCGGGTGTCCCGCCATCATCGACGCCGCCGCGAAGCGGTCCGCCATCCGCGGCGCCAACTGGTAGACGCCGTCACCACCCGCCGAATAGCCCATCAGATAAACCCGGTCGGGATCAACACCGCGACGCACAACGTAGCTGGCGATCAGGCGGTCGAACAATTCGTCGACAGGGCCCTGATGCCATAAATTCCATTCGTCAGTCGGTGCACGGGGCGCCACGTAGAAGCCTTCTTCCGGTTCGTACAGCCGAATCTGGTTTTGCCACTGCTGGTCGTTGACACGCTTCGGTGCTCCGCCGCCGCCGTGCATCGAGATCCAGAGGCTGTGCCCACCGGCGGGAGCGGTACCAAATTCTTTTTCAAGAACCTTCAGAGTTTGCTCGCCAGTCGTGTATGCCGCAGCCTGGTCTTCGTCGGCCAGCGCTTCGGCCAGGCTGGTCTTGTGCGCGGCCCACAGTTCGGCAACGAGAGATTCGGCGGCATCCCTGGTCAACGATTCAGTATCCAGTGATTTTTCGCTCTTGCCATTCTGTACGGCAGCGGGAGGTGCGTTCCCCTGTGCGACCAGACTGCCGACGGCAAACCCGGCGATAATCCATACCAAAACAGGCAATGCACGCACTCTATCCATCGGTTTTACCACTCAAAAAAAGTCTTCAGTTCATAAAATCAACCAGCAACGCCGGCCCAGGGTGCCGGGATCGATTCTTCAAAAAGCTGCAATTCAGCTGGCCAACGCCTTTTTTTAAACATGATTTTAGCATGGGGATGATTGTGTCGGTACGGATTTGTTGCCTTCGAATGGTGCCACGTGGCGTTGGGTGCCACCAAATGCCCACCAACTTGGTCCACAAGTACAGCAATCTCGCCCAGCATGTCTGGCGACCATGCTTCTTCAAACTGGTTACAAATATCATCGATCTGTTTGCGGTTTTCGAATTCGCTAGACATGAATTCAACTCCAACGGAAACGGATGAAATCTATTGTGACCTTACGCGCGCCAACAAGCCCAACTCGAGTTGAACGATTCAAATTCAATCAGTTGCAATCAGTTGCCTGTTTATTCCCGCGAGGAAGTTTGAGCATTTCGATGACGACCGGATGCAAATCAGGAGTAAGGTCTTTTCCTTGTTCGGCGTATTCCGCTTTCAACTTGTCGTTTGCTTCGTGGAGTTGGTCATAAGATTCAGCCAGCGCCGGATCGGACTTCATGACCCACGCACAATGGAAAGTTGCCGCGTACCTTTCGTTTTGGGCGGTGGCAGCTTGAGCCTGCTCGCGGTGTCGGGCGAGGTTCTCACGCAATTCACACTCTCGTTGAAAAAATGGGGATTGCGTTCTCGTTTCGTCTCTAGGCGAAGCGTCCCAAATAATGACCAAATTATCTCGTGAGCCGGACGCCAATTTTGTGCCGTTAGGGCTGAATGAAACGCTGTTCACACCATCAGTATGGTCCAAAAATGTTCGAACTTCTTCTCCGGATTCGACATCCCACAGTTTTACTGAGCCATCCAGAGATGCTGATGCCAACCTAGTATCATTCGGCAAAAAGGACAGACTGGAAATCAGGTCTTCATGCCCGACGAAGGCCTTTGAAGAGGTTTGGCGGGAAATATCCCACAATATGATTGAGTTGTCGCGGGAGCCGGATGCCAGCGTCAATCCGTTATGGCTGAACACCACACTTGTGACAAAATGCTTGTGGCCAGCGAGCTCACAAAGGCGTTTTCCAGTCTCAACATCCCATAATTTTACCGTTTTGTCAGTTCCGCAAGATGCAAGCAGCTTTCCGTCGTTACTGAAGTTCAAACCAAACACCTGGCTCGAGTCTGCCTCAATCGTTTGAAGCAAACGCCCGTCAATTGGATTCCATATCTTGATGGTTCCATCGTAGGACCCAGACGCCAAAACCCGCCCACTTGGGCAATACTCGACGCAACTGACTCGTCTGGAATGCCCCTCCAAGGTCAAGTCTCGTTTGTATGTACTCAAGTTCCAGATGCTGACGTCGTTTTTAATATTGGAGTCGTTTCCGGAAGCCGATGCCAATCGAGAGCCGTCGGGACTGAATGACAATCCGGTTACCGGTTGCCTATCGGGTTCGTCCAGAGTTCGCAACAATTTCCCACTTCCCACATCCCAGATCCTGATGGTCCCATCGCGAGAACCTGATGCAAGCCCATTTCCCGAGCGATCAAATATTGACGTATAGACATCCTCCGAATGTTCCCTCAATTTGACAACAGCATCATTTGGTTGTTGGGTAACCCGAAACAACTTAATGGTTTTATCCCATGAGCCCGAAATGGCACAACAACCGTCGGCACTGAATCCGACGGACATTACCATACCCTATTGTCCATTGAAAACCCGAGTTTCCTTTCCGGATTCCGCATTCCAAATCCTTACCGTTCTGTCCCATGATCCTGACGCCAATTCCAGTCCTTCTGGGCTGAAAACCACGCTACTAACTTCGTTCTTGTGTCCTTCCAGGATTTTAATCACAGATCCGGAATCAAAATCCCAAAGCCTAATGGTTTTGTCCCATGAACTCGAGGAAAGAGTTGATCCATCAGGGCTAAGGCAAATTGACGACACCGCACTTGAATGTCCGACCAGAGTTCGACTCACTTTGTCTTCGGTCAAGTCCCAAATTTGTATAGTCGAATCTTCGCACCCCGAAACCAGTTGTTTCCCTTCTTTGTCAAATGTCAGGCAACGCACCGCTCCATGCTCACCGTTTAGATTCTTAACCAATTCGCCAGACTTTGCATCCCAAATTCTTATCGTCTTGTCATTCGAACCAGTCGCAATCCATGATCCGTCAGGGCTGAAGGCGATGCCCAGTACGATTGTTCTGTGTCCGACAAGGGTTAGAAGCTCGCGACCTTCGTTGACATCCCATAACTTTACAGTTGCATCAAACGAGCCAGAAGCCAGTTTCGTACCCTCATTGTCGAATGCGAGCGAGTAGATTGCGTTCAAATGGCCTTCAAGAGTTCGCTTCCATTTTCCTGTAGAGATGTCCCACAATTTGATGGTGTTGTCGTACGACCCCGACGCCATGGTCAAGCCGTCAGGATTAATTGCGATACACGACACAGGTTCCTCGTGTCCGCGAATGGTTGCATGACTACCCTCGTACAACTTGTTTGCATAATGCCATTCAATACTCCGATACTGTTCCGGGATCCTTTCCAATGCATCAAATGCTTCGCCTACCCGGTTTTCGTCCCAGCGAGCTTCGGCAAGGTAGTAGTTTGTGCGGGCCAGCGATTCTTCCAGTCGTTTTTGGGCAGCAAGAGACTTGCTTGTCTCGCCTTTTGCCAACGACTCTGCTTTACGGGCGTTCCCGGATTCAATCTTGGCTTGATGAAGACCCACGCTTGTGCCGATCATTCCCAAAACCAATAACACTGCAATCAAGGCAACGGCGACAACAAATCCTTGGTGCTTCAACACATACTTTCGAACGCGATAGCCGGTTGTTGGAGGCCGAGCCTTAATAGCGTCGCCAGTCAAATACCGATGAATATCCTCCGCGAATCCGTTGGCGGTTTCGTAACGTCGTGTACGGTCTTTTTCGAGCGCTTTCATGACGATCCAGTCGAGTTCACCGAGCAGGATGTTTTTGAGCTTGTTGGCGTCGATCCGGCGTTGCTGGGAAATCCCGGAAAGAGCCTCGTTGGTACTGCTGCTCAACCGGGCGCTGGGTCGTGGCGGATCCGTTTCTCGGATCGTCTCAAGGACTTTCAGGATGGCAACGTTCCTCAGCGAATCCTGTTCGATCGGTGTGCTGCCGGTCAGGAGTTCATACAACATCACGCCCAGCGAGTAAACATCGGTCCGCGTGTCGATATCCAGCTGGTTCATCTCGGCCTGTTCGGGAGACATGTACTGCAACGTGCCGACCACCTGGCCGAACTCGGTGAACATCGTCTTGTCGGTCAGCTTGGACTGGTGTTGGAGTGCTTTGGCCAAACCGAAGTCAATCACCTTGGGAACCGGTTTGCCGTCGTACAAACAAACCAGGACGTTGGACGGTTTTATGTCCCGGTGAATGATCCCTTTTTGGTGGGCGTGTTGGATGGCTTTGCAGACCGGAATGAACAGTTCGAGTCGCTCGTTGATCGATAGTCTGTTTTGATCACAGTATTTGGTAAAGGGAATTCCCTGAACGAGTTCCATAACAAAGTAAGGCTGACCGATTTCGGTCGTTCCGGCATCCAGCACTTTGGCGATGTTTTGATGGTCCATTATCGCCAGCGCCTGCCGCTCGGCCTCGAATCGGGCCACGACCTGATTGTTGTCAACTCCGGCCTTGATCAATTTCAGGGCTACCCGCCGCCGTATGGGTTTCTCCTGTTCGGCCATCCAGACGGTTCCCATTCCCCCTTCGCCGATTTGCTGCAGCAGTTTGTAGGGGCCGATTTGTTTTGAAGTCGAGGTCACTTTATTGGACGCGGCACTAAGGGTCTCATCGCTAACGGGCGAGTCCGCTGCCGCGATCAGCTCTTTGACAATAGCGACAGCTTCGTCTCCGAGCTGCCGATAGTCGCCTGGGTCAACCGGCAGTCCGGATTTGATGCGAAGTTCGACATCGACTTCCAAAAGGCCAGTCATTAACAGAATGCGATGTTCCGCTTCGATGCGATCAAGCCAATCGGCCAGGTGAGGTCGATCTTTGGCGGACAAGGCTTTTTCAAACTCGCTGCAGATGCGGTCGATACGCTGGTTGATTCGAAAATTGTCCGTCATCTTTGAATCTCACTTATGACAACGATATTGAATATGGGCAGCTTCCTGACAGCATGATCCATTGCCAAACAACAAGTGCACGATTGATTGACCGCAGTCACTTGTTCGTTTCCGGGCTAGTCTGGTCGTAATTGATTACCGCGTTTGAATTGACCTTGCCTGAAAAGTCGATTTTGGGTCAAGCTGTTGTGCATGAACAGCCCCCCGACAACCGGAAATTCATGTGCCCGCTGCGTTGAGCTTGAGCGGCGTATCACGGCGCTTGAGAAGCGTGTCGAAAAATTGCTGTTTGAACCTGAATCGGAGCGTAGGCAGAACAAGCGACAGGCTGCACCGTTTTCAAAGGGTCCTCCGTCAGTAGAGCCGAAGCAGATCGAGCAGATCGGTGCTGCTGCAGATCGGCAGATCGGTGCCAAATCGGTGCCATCCACCTATTGTCACTCAATGCTGGCAGGGCTGCTCAAAATAGGATTGGCCTGATTCGTGCGGCCTGATTGGTGCCACCCACCTATATGACTATCTGCACCTATCTGGCTGACCTGTCACAATTGGTGCCGCCCAACTTATCTGCCCATCTGGCTAGTCAGTCCAGTCGCGCCTTTGAAAATCTTGTTTCTGGGTTTGCATTGCCAACTCCGTTCGCCCGCCCGTTGAGGCCAACTATCCGGTCAGCGCCCATGCAGTGGCGCAGAGAATCCCCCCGGTGGCGCGCAGGCCAGAGAGCAACGGCCCTTGAGGGCCATTCAAAGATTGCCGCGTATCAGCAACCCGCTGTCATCCCGACACGAAACAGCACTGCACGGCGCGTTGGCCACGGGTCCAGTGGTGACCTGTTCGCTCGGCATCTTCCTTCAGGCTGGCAGGGCTG
>JBGSVU010000013.1:0-2742 GCA_041752775.1 Pirellulaceae bacterium
TCGTTGAAGTTGTCGCGATCAATCTGGTTGAATTTCCGCTTGTTCAGGGGATCGAGCTTCTTGGTCGGATCGCCCGAAAAATCGCCCATCACTCCCACCACGAAAGGAAGGGCCTTCTTCTCCATCGCACCTTCAGTTTCGACTTCGTAAGTAATATGAACGCGCGGTTTGCGGACCCGCTTCAGCTTGTCTTGCGTACTTTTGGCCATCGTCTGAAAATCCCCATAAAAGAATGGAAGTGTGTACCCATTAAGCGAAATCGGTGCGTTCCAAAGCTCAAAAAAACCGGCATCTTGGCCACCGTTGCCCGCGCCAGCACTCTCCCAAGCCCAAACGCGAGACTCTTAAACAGCGATTTTAGCACGGTTTCGAAAACCATTGCAATAACTCTTTGCGAAAAACCCCGGCATTATTGGCCTCAGGCCGGAAACTTCCGGATATCGCGTACCCCTTCGCCCGCATGGGACCTGCGCCAGGCTGACCATCCGTTCGAATCGGCGCAACGCCGTCAGACCTTCCGAATCCCGGAAACCGGTTCCAAAGCCTGAGGCAAGAGTATTGCCGATGGTTTGCGGCACTTTGGGTTGGACCGTACCCCAATTGTCCTGCCCTCGCCGGTTTTTCCTGCTGGTCCAACGGTCCTCGCAGCCAGAAAATTACAGATTCTTCATCGCATCTTCCACCACGTCAGAGAAACATGCCAGGCAAAGCAACAGGCTGCTGATGCGGAAATCGCGACTCCCAGCAGTGGTCTGTCAAACTGATGAATCAGGGTACGATGGACGTCCACGTCCGTCGAAAACTGCGGAATATGACGGACGAAGACGTCCATCCTACGTCGAAAACTGCGGAGTTCGACGGACGTGGACGTCCATCGTACGTCGACCACAACCCCAGGATTTAAACTTGAAAGCCAGGATCTAATCTGGACAAAACACTAATTGCCGGCTTCGGTCTCATGCGACCCCTGCACGGTCGGCGAGCCCACCGAAGTGGCCGTTCGCGCCCCCAAACCAGAATCGCTGCCCAAACTGGAACCGGGACCAAATCCCGCCTGGCCCGTAAAACTGCGGGCCAGCTGTTTTCGGCTGTGCCGCAACAGTCGCACGACGGCATACCACATCAACGTCGCAACCGCTGCCAAAAACGCCGCCGCCCATCCCGCCAGCCAGGAGAGACGTTGTCCCAGTGCGTGAGCCGGCTGTATCACTTTTTCGTAATCTTCCAGGACCACGATTCGCAATCCTGAATCATGCAGCGACTCGGAATGATTTCCCAGATCATCCCGCTCAACAATCCTGGTGAATTTCACAGGAGCTTCCGACGCAATCGTCAGGCGGTTGTACCGGACGCCGGCGCTGGTGGCTCCGACCGGATCAAAGAACAACTGGTCATCACGCGGCGCCTCCCGCAAACAGCACTCGATCAATTCGTCGTCGATCCGCCCCAGTTCCGAGCGCTGCAGGTCCAGCAGGGGATGTTCCAGAATTATGCCCTGGTGGTCACCCGGTCGGCTGTCGTACATCAGCGCATACTGATTGGCGACCGCATCGAAATCGACGAAGTCGCCCATCTGAACGGTCAAACCAATAATGCCAATGATCTGCCCCTGATCCCGCACCGGAGTCGAAAAAGCGATTTTCCAGGTTCCCGTCGCATCGCTTTTGAATACTGCACTCAGATTCGGCTGGTCAATGTGTTTTCGCTGCAGGGGGTCTGCGGCCACGCGATATTCCTCCGCCCCGCCGGGAACGGGTTTGGACAGTTCTTCGTCCAGCCCCGTAAAATAGGTCCGCCAGCTGTAGTTCAGCCCAATCGTGTTGCGAACCTTGTCCGGATCCGAAGCCGGCGCGAATCTGCTGGCCAGCTGGTTGCCCAGCAGGTCATAGGCCCACCAGCTGTTGACCTGATCCGCCGGAACCCCTTCCATCAGCCGGTCAATGTGACTCTGCAGTTTCTGCCGCGCAGGATGCGCCCGCAACGCCTCACGGGCATCGTTCAGTTTTTTGTCAATGTTGTTGGCCGGATCGGACAGCTGGAATCGCAGTTCCCGCAGGTTCCCGTCAGCGAGAGCCATGCGAAAATCAGCCAGAAACTCCTGGTCGTGCGACAACTGGTCCACCGCACGAAAGTACGCGTCCATCTGCTCCGCCGCGCTCCGCGCCGCCAGCAAGGCCGCAAACAGGTTGGACTCGCGCGCCTTGCTCGTGATCGCCTGGTCGGTATCCGAAATCGCCTGGCGGTAAGCCGTCCACCCAAACAGGGAAATCACCCCGAACAACAACAGCGGGCCCACCAGACCCAGCAGTACCAGGGGCCGGCGCGCAATCGTCTCCTGCCGCTGCCGAAGCGCCAGCAACACGCTTTGCACACTGGAAAACCTTTTCCGCGGATCGGTCGCAATGCAGCGGTCAATAATCTCGACCAGAGCCCGGTCAATTCCCGGCACCTGACGGTGCAACCGGGGTGGTCCGGTGCGCAGAATCGACTTGCGGTAGGTCGCCAGCCGGCTGCGAATATCGCCCGATTCCTCGATTTCCGAAGTCAACGTGCTGTCAAAATAGGGCGGTTTCCCGGTCAGCATCACGTACAGCAACGCACCCAGCGCATACACATCCCAGCGGGCGTCGGGCGTTGCCTCAAGGTCCGCCTGTTCCGGCGCCATGTAAAACAGCGTCCCCAGCGACGGCGAGGCGTCACTGCTCAGTCGCGACTGGCCAAAATCGGCCAGCCGCGGCTTTG
>JBGSVU010000014.1:0-5511 GCA_041752775.1 Pirellulaceae bacterium
AGTCGGCGCTGGATGAGTTGTGGGAGATTCCGCAGGAGGACGCGGTCTGTCTGGCAGCGGCCGACATTGCCTGCCCGTGGGTCGATGCGCGGCGGAGTGGATTCAATTTCCGGAACGCGGCGCCTTACATGGCGGTCTGGCAGCCGATTCCGGACTATCGCGACCACGGTTTGTCCGGGGACGAAGCCTATTTCAACAGTGGCGTGCTGGTGCTGAATTTACAGGCGTGGCGCGAACAGCAGCTGGGCGAACAGATGCTGGAGTGTTTGCGCATCCATCGCCAGCATGTCTGGTGCTGGGACCAGTACGCGCTGAACTGCGTACTGGCAGATCGCTGGAAACGGCTGCCGGGTCGCTGGAATGTGGGGACTCACTTGTGGGAATACCCGACGGTGAAACATTCGCCGGTGGAGTCCGTGGAATTTCAGGCGATGCTGGACAATCCGGCGATTGTCCATTTCACGACGGAGTGGAAGCCGTGGGATTATGCGACGCAACATCCGCGGCGCGAGCTTTTTTACCGGTATCTGGACCGTTCGGCGTGGAGTGGATGGCGTCCGGCCCGTCCGGAATTCAGTGCGCGGCGGATTTGGAATTCGCTGGCGGTGGAGGTTTGCAAAAGAGCGACGATCGGTTGGCGCCGACTTTCCGTCCGGCTGGTGCCTGGAGGGAACGCGTCATGACCGGCAACGCTGAATCGTCGCTGCTGGAAACGAAACGTGCCGTTGCGCCGCAACAGGCCATTGCGACGCTGTTCACGATTCCCAAACCGTTTGTGGATCCACACATTCGGTTGATCCAGGCGAATGCCCTCAGGTCCTGGCAATGTCTGGCGCCGGAACTGCAGGTGGTTCTGTGCGGTGACGATTCTGGAGTGGCCCAGTTCGCGGATGAGAACGGGATGCTGCATGTGCCGGACATTCGGCGGAACGCGCAGGGAACGCCGCTGGTAAATGACGCTTTTGAGCGCGTGGCTGCCATGATTCCGGCCGGGATGCTGGTTTATTGCAATGCGGATGTGATTCTGTTTCGGGATCTTTTGACGACTGTGCAACGGCTGGCTGGGGACCCCCGTTTTGCTTCGATGCTGGCATTTGGGCGGCGCAGTGATCTGGAATTGCGTCAGGCGGTCGATTTGACCGACAATCACGGTGTCCGGGACGTGTTGCTGATGAACCAGCGAATGGGACGTCCCGGCCCGGCGGTTTGCAAGGAATATTTTGTGGTCACGCGCGATTTGGTGAGGGAGATGCCCGAATTGGCGGTGGGACGCGGTAACTGGGACAACTGGATGGTCGCTGCGGCGCGCCGCCGGGGTGTACCGGTCATCAACACCACGCGCTGCATCACGGCGATTCATCAGACCCATGACTATTCGCATGTTGGCCGGTCGCGGCTGCATTGTTACGTAACAGGTGACGAAGCCCGGGCGAACCAGCGCGCGGCAGGAGGCCGAAACATGATTCGGGGCTGTTGCGCCAACTGGACGATGACCTCTGAAACCATCCGGCGAAACCGGTGGGGCTGGATGTTCGGCGAATTCTGGAGCGATTTGCCGGCTTTTTTGCGTCTTTGTGCGCGACTGCCGTTTCAGCGATGAAATTCGGGCTGTGGCAACAGACAAGCGGTAACGGTGATGGCAATACTCAACACGCTGGCAGGAGTCTGGATGACCGTACTGGTTGTCTTTACGGCGCTGCATCTGTTGCTGGCCATTGTGTTTCGGGTTTGGCTGGGAAAACGGCGGCGGGCTTTTGGTAGGGACGTCGCCAGGCAGACGCCGCCTGCCGTGGTGCTGATTGCCGCGCGCGGACGGGATCCGTCGTTTGAGAGAATGCTGCGAGCGGTCGTATCGCAGGATTACCCGGATTTTCAGGTTGTGATCGCGGCGGATGGGCTGTTGCCGTGGAATCCAGGCTGGTTGCCGGGATGGTTGATGAAAGCCGGTTCCGGGCTGGCCCCGGATTCGCAAGAGCGGACCCATGTCCTGCAACTGGAACATCCGGGGGGTGGGCATCCGCTGGTGAAAATCGTTTCCGGCTTTGAACGTCTGCCGAACTGCGGACTGAAGTGTTCCGCGCTGCTGGGTGCGTGGCGGGAGATTCCGCCATCTGCGCAGCTGGTTGCATTTCTCGATACGGACATCGTGCCCCGGGCGGAATGGCTGTCCGATTTGGCAGCGGTGGCGATGCAAACCGGTTGCGGCGTGGCCACGGGAGTCCAGTGGTTTCAGCCACCGGACTTGCGGACCGGATCGATGGTTCGTTCCCTGTGGAATGCGGCCGCCATGTTTCCAACTGTGTTGTTTGCCAATCCCTGGGCCGGTTCGATGGCGCTGCGGCGGGAAGTAATTGAGCGGAGTGGACTGCTGCAGCGGTGGCGTGAAAGCGTCGTGGATGACGGCCCGGTGCGCGCGGCGGTTAATGAAATTGGTTTGCAGACAGTTTTTGTTCCAACGCTGGTGATGACCAATCCTGAGTCGTGTTCGGCCGTTTTCGCAGTCAACTGGATGTGCCGGATGATGAAGTGGTCCAGTATCTACGAACCCCAGTTTCGAAACACAGTGGCGCATGTCACCGGGGCGACGCTGTTGCTGGCCGGAGCAGCGGCAATCACAGTGTTGCAGATTCTGGCTGGAGGTCAGTGGTGGTGGTCCGTGGTGGCCGTGACAGTGTCGGGAATCTTTTTTTCTGGCAGCTGGTGTGTGATGAGTGGCTCGCGACAACCGGCCTGCGACCGGGATTTGGCGCCGGACGACGGTCACAGGGGAGCGCACAGGGGAGCAACGATTCCGGCATTCATCCAGCTGGTTTGGGCCGTGCCCCTGTCGTATGTCTCGACGGCCATATTCTCGTTTGCGACTTTTCGGGCCCTGTTCAGCCAGCGTTACCGGTGGCGGGGAGTGGATTACACCATTTCCCGAAATGGGTCTGTGGTTTCAGCGACGGAACGCTTCGGCACCCCCACGCAGGCTCATCCGGCGCCAGGCCAGAGTCTGTAAATTCTCAAGGCAGCCGTGTCCCCGCGGCAGGCCTGTCCGATTCGCAATATTTGCGGGTGCAGATTTACGGTGTCCACGCTACAATCACCGGCGGGGAATGACGGGGTATTGATGTTGAACGACGTGCCGGACAGTCGTTAATCCCTGTCAAAGTACTTTCTGTGACCCTGTTGAAGAATGCGCGGACCGAAGGTTCAGAACCACGGTGTCAAAGTCATTTTTTGACCCAGCCAGTCCAGGTCAGTTTGGCCCGGCCTGATTTTTGGCTGCGTTTCGGCTAAACCGTGCGCATTTGGATTTGATGATTGCTTTGTCTGATTTGCGTGTTGAGGTTGTTGAGTCGAGGAAGCAAAGGGCGGATTTTTATCGCGTCAAATACAGGCTCTATCGCAAAGATCCGTCGGCAGTGATGCCACTGAAACGGATGGAATGGGCTTTGCTGGATCCAGCCGTTCATCCCTTTTATGAACATGCCCGGCGGCAGGTTTGGGTAGCCTATCGGGGCAGAACTCCCGTGGGCCGCATTGCGGCAATTGTCGATGACCTGTTCAATTCGCACCATGCGAACCGGGTTGGGTTCTTTGGCTTTTTTGATGTAGCCGACGATCCGGACGTTGCCGGGCTGTTACTGGAAACAGCGCAGAACTGGCTGGTCGGAGAGGGTTGTGACGCGATGCGGGGGCCGATGAACCCGTCGATGAAGAGTGATTTCGGAGTACTGGTTGATGGGCACTCGCAACCACCTTTTGTGATGATGGCCCATACGCACGGCTACTACGATAGCCTTCTGAAACAGTTCGGCCTGTTGCCGGTCAAACAGTTTTACAGCTTTCTGACGGAGCGAACCTCGGAGACTGCCGAAGCGGACATCCGGTTTGCCAAACTGGGCGTAGTCTGCGAGCGATTGTTGAAGCGGTTCCCCGAAATGTCCGTACGATCCGGAACTCAGGAAACCCTTGACCCGATGCTGCGGGAAATCAACCGGATTGGAAATGTGGTTCGCAGTCAGGGCTGGGGTTTTGTGCCGCTGACAGAAGCCGAGCTGGATTACATGGTCAGCCAGTTGAGGCGGATCATTGATCCATTGACGGTGATCGGTGCCTACATTGGTGACAGGATGGTGGGTTACAACGTTTCCATTCCCAATATGAATTGGGCCCTGAAACGATGCTGGGGCCGCTGGGACTGGATTCGAATCCCGCAATTGCTGTTCTGGCTGAGGAGAATTCCCGAAGTCCGTGACATTGCGCTGGGAGTTGACCCGGAGATTCGGGCCAAGGGAATATCTGCCCTGGTTACCAAGCCGATGACCGACCAGTGGCACCGTTTTTCCCGCTGGGAATTCGGCTGGGTCGATGAAGACAATTTGCCGTCGATGGACGCACTGAAAAGAGCTTTGCCACTGCGCCGGTACAAAACGTACCAGGTCTATGAAATGCCGACTGGTTTGTGAGCAAAAAAAAAAAAGCGTTTCCGCTGACGAATTGGTCGTTCAGCGGAAACGCCTGTACTTTTGTCGGTGACTGGGGCCAGGAATCAGGTGGATGACTGGCCTGGTCAACGATGAGAGCCACATGACCTATTGATCAGTTGTCAACCAGACGGCCTCGTCAACGTCGATGGACCAGAAAAACGGAGAACCGGAGAACCCGTTTTCGCTTTTCCATAGAACTTTTGCCGTCATCTCGTTAGTGCCGATTTGAACAAACCGGCTGGCGTCACCAGCAGGAATGATCTCGAAGCTTTGATCGGTTTCTGTTGCGGCCCGTACATCAACCTGTTCGAATTTCCCAGTGTCGTAATTCAACATTTCAACAATTTGAGTCACGTCACCTGCGGGGCCACCCGACATATTGGCTTCCAGACGGAAGATAAACACGGCTGGTGATGCCGTTGGGCAGGTGCCCTGCATAATAAGGTCAATCTTCTGCTTGCGTGGATTTTTGGTGAAAGTCGGGTCCAGCTGCAAATACTGGTCGTCACTGGCCGCGACATCCCCAAACTGGCCACCGGCCTGGAGCCCATCCAGCAATTTGAAGCTTCCCGGCACGGACGTCTCAACCAGATCCACCGTCATTGTGTCAACGGTTCCCGGCCGAAACAGTCCCAGAGTCAATTTTCTCGGAGGTGTTGCGGAATCACACCAGAACGAATACATCGTATTCCAGCGAATGGCGTTGGCGTTGGCGTTTGACGCAAAAGTTGACGTAGACCATTCAACATTGTTGCCTGCAACCGTCGGAGACCAGTCGGTGCCGGAATAGGGCTCAAACTGATAATCAACGTCGTGAAAACCGGGGTTGAGGATCAAACTGGATCCATAGTCCACTCCAAAAGCCCTGACGGACTGGTGGGAATTGAGGTTCTCAACTGCGAATTCGGTATGGTATCCGGCATTTCCTGGCAATTCAGTGGTGCGCATACCAATGAATACCCGGCCATCTCCCGGAATATCGACCACGAAAAATTCAACTTCGGGATTTACCGCTTTCCAGGCATTGATGGCTGGC
>JBGSVU010000015.1:0-8703 GCA_041752775.1 Pirellulaceae bacterium
CTGGAATTGCGGATGAAAGAACTGGAACTGCGCAGCGCGATTGATGGTGTGGTCGTGGCCACACCGTTCAACCTGCAGTTGCCCGGAAAATGGGAAACTCCCCTGGTGGATGACGCACCTGTACTGGGAGATGTCCAGTACAGGCCCAGCCTGAATCGCGGCGAGCGGTTGTGCGAAGTCGCCGATACTTCCCACTGGCGCGGGGTGATTCTGCTGGACGAGCAGCAGGTGAAATTTGTCCAGACCGACCAGCGATTGTGGATTCGGCTACTGGCCTATCCCGGCACGATGCTGGAATCGAAACTGGCGGCGCTGGGTGCCAGCGACCAGATTTCGTCCCGCGAAGACCGCAACGAAACGGCCGACAGCATGCGGTCGCGAGCCCGGTTGCCGGACCTCGTGGCCGAGTTGGCTCCACCGTCCGGACAGACGTCGATGCAGTACTTTGCCCTCGCGGAAATCGATTCGCCGGAATCGCTGGTGCTGAAAATCGGCATGAGCGGTGAATGCCGGATTCAGACCGGAAACCGCAATCTCTGGTCTCGCCTGCGCTGGTGGTTCAACCAGAATTTTGGCGGCTAGAATTGGGGACGCACCCCAGACGATAGCGGAAGGGTACGAGCCGGCACGAGCCCTCCGGTATGGCGCGACCCAATTATCTCCTCCGGGTATGGTGCAATCCAATATTCTCGCACCTTGGCGACGTAAAGCCGTGCCATACCGCACCGGACGGCTCGCGCCGTTCCGCTACCTCCGCGATTGTTTCACTACGTTACTCCGCAATTGCTTCACTACGTTACTCCGCAATTGCTTCGCTACGTTACTTCGCAATTGCCTCGCTGCGGCATTTTGGTAATTGCTTCTGGCGCCGGTGCCATACCGCACCGGATGGCTCGCGCCGTTCCGCTACCCTGGCAACTGTCGGATTTATTGCACCGGGTTGCGGTGTTTCGCCGGAGACGCCAGAAAGCTGCCGCCGAAACCTGGCATTTCCCTGCCGTATTTTTCCAGCAAACGGTTGACCTTCTCCCGCAGCGAGTCGTCGAGAATCCAGACGTACTCTTCGATCTTCAGCAACATCTGTTTGGCCGTGTCCTCGTCGCCAATATAGTCATTCAACCATGCCAGTCCGGCGCGACCGGACGCCTGGAAATAGGCAGCGGTATCGTCGGCGCTGGCCAGTTTGTACGCCGGTTCCCAGGCAAAATCGTAGGTCTCCCTGTTGCGCAAATAGGTTTTCAGCAGCTGCATCCATGCCTGCCGGTTGGCGAGCAGGGTCTGGTGCTTTTGTTCTTCGGGCGCTGCGTCAGGCGGGAAATACTGCTCGACCGCCCGGAAATGTTCCGGCGAATTGGCCCACATCGCGGCGCGATACTGCTCTTCGGCCGTTTTCTGCCGGGGGATGGCGTCCCGTTTCAACTGGCCCGCATTCTCCAGCAAACTCGCCGGAGGGCTGAACCAGGCCATCGCCCCACCAATGCCGGTCGCCAGCAACCCCAGTCCGACTGCGGCCAGGACTGTGCGACGCCAGAAACGGCGCGCCAGGCTGTTGCCTTTCATCAACGTCTGCAGTTGCCGCGTGGCCGCCAGCGCCGATGAGGAATCCCGGATCGTCAGGTCCGCGGCGTTGTGGCGGGTTTCCGCCAGTTTCGCCACCAAACTGTCAATTTCTCCATCCAGATCGATTTGCACCTTCCGCAACTCACGCAACAGTTCAGCGGCATTGGCGAAACGGGCCGCGGGGTCCTTGGCCATCATGCGGTGAACAATCTGGCACAACTCCGGGGGCACGTCCGGACGAATCTGTTGCAAATCGTTCGGTTCAGCCCGGACGTGTTGCAGTGCGAGCGCCAGCGGCGTGTCGGCCTGAAACGGCGGGTAACCCGCCAGCATGTGCCAGATCGTGACGCCCAGCGAATAGATGTCGCTGCGTGGATCGACCGCGCGGCCTTCGACCTGTTCCGGGCTCATGTACAGCGGAGTCCCCATGGCGATACCAACCTGGGTCAGGTTGTTCTGGTCGGCGCTGTTCTGGATCCGGGCCAGTCCAAAGTCGGCGACTTTGATTTCGCCGCTGGAACTGATCATGATGTTTTCGGGTTTGATGTCGCGATGCGTCACGCCCTGTTCGCCGGCCTTGTTCAGGGCCTGGCCGACCTGCCGCAAAACACTCAGCGCCATCGCGGGCTGGACGGCACCGTAACGGGCGATGAACTGCCGCAGATTCCGCCCCGCGACATATTCCTGGGCAATGAAATGGACACCTTCACGTTGCCCGACTTCGTAAATTTGAACGATGTTGGACTGGACCAGAGCCGCCGCCGCCTGGGCTTCGCGAACAAAGCGTTTGACGTACGCCGCGTCCTGGGTGAATTCCGGTTTGAGAATCTTCAGAGCGACCTGCCGCTGAAGCGACAGTTGGCTGGCGAGATAGACGTCGGCCATCCCGCCGCTTCCCAAACGGCGCAGCAGTTGATAATCCCCGATCTGCCGGTCCAGCATGTCGTGAGGGGGGGGAGTCTTGGTCGCATCTCCGCCTGAACCAGTCAATCGAAAGTCCCCAAAAGTTTGAGTTGGATTCAGATGGAATTGGCGTGGCACCTGCCGTACATCAACCTGTTCGCGTGTGGGCCTGTACCATTCCCCACAAAATCCGTCCGTTCCAGAATTGTCCAAAATGTGTTATCCGCTGATTTTACCACAAAACAGCGTCTGGATTGATCGGCAAGTTCGCGACAAATTACCGAAAACAGCCACCAAGTCGCATGTTAGTGGCAGCAATGCTTGCGTTCGGACCCCCTCGCCGGTCAAAATCAGACTTGGCGAACAGTCCATTTTAATTCCCGAAACTGAATGCATAATGAAGCCGACCCGACTCAACCGTTTTCACTGGACCTGTTTAACTCTCCTGCTGTGGGCCATAGCCATGGCAGCGAACGGCATTCCCGCCGGGCAAACAGTCGCCCAGCAGCCAACCGTATCCGACAACAAAGTAGCCGAAACCGGCGAAAAACCGGCTGAAACCCGCACCCAGGACGGTCCGACTTTCAAAAAAGCCGTCAAAATAGGGATGGTCCAAATCGCCGGGACTCTGGAAGAAAAGTTCCGGACCCTCAAGGAACTCGGTTTTGATGGCGTCGAACTGGACAGCCCCAGTGAATTGACGCCGGAAGAAGTCCTCGCAGCAATCCAGGCCACCGGATTGCCCGTCCACGGCGTGGTCGACAGCGTTCACTGGAATTCGACGCTTTCGGACCCCGATCCGGCTGTCCGGGCCAAAGGACTGGAGGCTCTGAAAACCGCGATCCGCGACGCTCACGCATTTGGCGCTTCCAGTGTGTTGCTGGTCCCGGCCGTTTGCAATGACAGCGTGAATTACGAACAGGCCTGGGAACGGAGCATCGAACAAATCCGGCTGGCGTTGCCACTGGCCGAAGAATTACAGATCGATATCCTGCTGGAAAACGTCTGGAATAATTTCCTGGCAACCCCCCAGGAAACCGCCCGTTACATCGACGAAATCGGACACCCTCGCGTCGGTGCCTATTACGATGTTGGCAACAGCCTTCAGTTCGCTCCGCCGCTGGAATGGATCGAAACGCTTGGCCCGCGGATCAAAAAGCTGGATATCAAGGACTACGATCTGGAGCTGGCCAAAAAAGAGGGCGGCCATGCGGGATTCCGGGCTGACCTGCTGGAAGGAAGTTGCGACTGGCCCGCCATCACCGAAGAATTGCGGTCCAGCGGTTTTTCGGGATGGGGGACTGCGGAGATCCGCGGTGGCGACCGTGACCGACTGGCAGAAATCGCCCGCCGCATGGACCGGATTTTTGCGACTGACCAACCAAGGTCTAACGACAAAAAGCCCCAGGAGGGCGCTTCGTCGAATGCCGGAACTCCCGGAAAACCTCGTGGTTGAGCAGGACGCGGAAAGACGCATTCGCCCACAGGCTTCATGATTGTTAGAATTCCAAGTCGCACATTTTTTTTCTGGAGTCACTCATGTTGAATTCGAAAACCATTGCTCTGCTCGCCGGACTGGTTCTGCTGGCAATTGGTGGACTGGTCGCTGTTTCCTGGCTGACGGCGCCGAAAATCGTGGGGAACGACGAACTGCAGGCCCGGGAACACGAAAATCTTCCTGAAGAAATCCCACCCGAGGTTCTGGCGAGAATGAACAAAGTCATCCTGAGTGCTCCGGAAATGACCTGAGCCTCCTGTTTCGTCTCGGTTCGGGGCGACCTGGAAGATGCGTTAGAGGCCAAAAACGTCAAAGGCGACCTCGTCAACATGCGGGTTCACTTTCACACAACGCTCGACGAACCCCGCGTTCGGGAGCTGCTCGCTGGTCTGGAAAAAGAGAATGAGCTTCTCAAAGACCACCAGATAGATTCATTCGAACTGCCGGCCAGTCCGCCCGACGAACCGGCCGCGAGCTCAAATGGCTCCACCGACGATGCAGTGCAGCGGCCGTAACGCGGGGCAGAAAACGCAGCAGAAACTCGCCGACGCGTCGTCCGTAGTGGACTGCTGGATCGTGCCCTGCGTTCCGGCAATCCGCGCAACAGCGGGACGCTGCCTGGCATTGGTGAGCTGCAGGACTTGAACGGCCGGGCTTGACTTTGCAACGCCTTTCATGCCGCTCAACTGTGCATGCGGGGCAGTGGATCGCCGCGGTGGATGATCTCTGCTTCCAGCGTTGACAGTTCTTCCAGCCGCTGGCGAACTTCTTCATCACTCCCAAACAGCTTCGCCATGCGCACATAAGTCGTATGATGCCGCGCCTCGCTTTCGAACAGACTGGCGTAGAACTGCTGCAGCTCGGGGTCGGCAACGTGTCGGGCCAACAGATCGAATCGCTCGCAGCTGCGGGCTTCGATCAGACTGGCAACCAGCAACCGGTCAATCGCCCGGCGGGGCTCGAACCGGCTGACCAGATCGTTCAGTTGACGACCGTAGCCTCCAGGCGGCTGTCGGCAAAACGGGATGCCGCGTTTTTCCAGGAGGTCGAGCACCTGCTGGAAATGGTCCAGTTCTTCGTTCACGATCACAGCCAGTTCCCGGCAAAGTCCGGTTTTTTCGATGTAGGCGAGGATCAGGTTCATCGCACAGGCAGCTGCCTTCTTTTCACAATGAGCGTGATCGACCAGGATTTCAGGCAGGTGACCGTCCACCTGGATCAACCACCGCTGCCGCGATTCGGTTTGCAGACTTAACATGTTCCATTCCGTACAGCGATGATTCAGATTGGGCAGATCCGGATTTCGCAGTTATAAACCGGCTGGCCACCGGCTTCAACTTTCACACGAACATTCTCCGCGGAAAAACCCATGGTATTTGGCAAACGCAGGGACCACCACGATTCCTATGACGAGAGTTATGCCCGCCGTCCGGTGCGCGAAAAAAGCGAATCGCCTTCAGTCATGATCCACCTGGCGATCCTGGCCGTCCTGGGCATCAGCGCAATCGGTATCGTCTGGGGCGCGGCTGGCCGTACGATGGCAGAAAAAACGCTCAAGGAACTGGTTGCACCCGTGGGCCTGGTCTGGATCCTGCTGGGAATGGGGGTCTGGTTTTCTTTCGTCTGGCGACGCGCGGGGTCGGCGGTGTTACTGTTGCTGGTCTGGGGAATTCTGACTGCGGGCGGCAATGAGTTCGTTGCCTCAAGGTTGATCCAGTCGCTGGAACAACCCTGGATTGAGGCGGAACAGGTGCAGATGGCTGCTGGTCCGGACGCGGCTGATGATCCAGCGAAAACGAAACCATTCGATTTGGTGATTGTTCTCGGCGGGGGAACCACGGCCGATCCCTTGTTGCGCCCGCAGCTGGGGTTTGGCGGCGACCGCGTCATGAAAGCCGCCCAGCTGTATCACGCCGGGCAGGCGCAGCGAATTTGCGTGACTGGAGAGCAGACCTTTCGGTCCGTTGAAGGCGATCCCGATCCGGCCGAAGAAGCCCGCGATTTGCTGAAAAATATCGGAGTACCTGAGGGGGCAATAGTTGCCCTCCGGGGCAAAAACACTTCCGGGGAGATGCAGTTCATCCGCCAGTGGCTGGACGCCCAGCCAGATTCAGCGACGTGGCGAATTGGACTGGTGACCAGCGCATGGCACATGTCGCGAGCCATGAAACTGGCAGAGAACGTCGGGTTGCACCAGTTGCACGCCGTGCCGGCCGACTGGATGTCACAACCGTGGGCACCGGGACCGTCGCTGGTCGTGCCGTCGGCCAGTAACCTTGGCAACACAGCCCGGGCCATCCACGAGTATCTCGGCCGGTGGATTGGCAGATAAAAGGTAGCGGAGCGGCGCGAGCCGCCCGGTGCGGAGTGCACGCAATTGCGGTTGCCTTGGCGCAAACACTGCCATGGCGCGAGATCATTGGATCGCCCTGCACCGGAGGGCTCGCGCCCTTCCGCTACTTTTTTGAAGGCGAATGTGCCGGATAAAAGCTACGTCCGAGACGGCACCGGAGGGCTCGCGCCCTTCCGCTACTTTTTCCCGGTTGCACTGCCGTTACATGTCTTCCATGTCGTTGGTGACAGGTTCCATGACCTTGGTGTTTCGCTCAACCGCGAGAACGGTGGTTCGCTGCTGGGTGCCATCCCGGCTGCAGGCGACGACGGGCAATACCTGACGCCGGTCAGGCATCTCAACCCGGGTGGAAAAGGTGCCGTCACTGGCGACTTCCAGAGGTTCGCCACTGATGCTCACGGTGGAACCGGGTGCCGCCACACCGTAAATCACCATCTGTGCATCCACTTCGAATTTGAAATTGTCGACGTCGTCGATCAGGTGCATGTGGTTGGGGCCGAGCGAAGCCATGGGGCGCTGCATTTGCTCTTCGAAAACCTCTCTCAGGTCCCCTGTTTCGCTGTCCGGTTCGTATCCACCGCTCATGGCGAAAATGCTCTCGCAGGACTTGGCTACGTCAGCCCAGTGGGCATCTTCGGCACCGGAGTTGTCAGGCGGCGTAGTCACGAGATTGCTGCGGGCGATCATGAAAAAACGCCCGGACGGCGCCAGATAGCCGATGGCAACCCGCCAGCGCTTATGCGGAGCCTGGGTATCGATATACCAGTGATTCACGCCGCCGTGGATCGGAATATCGCGGACCACGCGTTCGTCCGATGTCCCGCCGTCGCGGGGAATTTCCAGCAGACGCAGAATGGGACGGGCACCGCGCCAGTGTTTTTCCAAAGCCGTCCGCGCCCGCATGACAGTAGCCGGCGTGATTTCCCAGTAAACCTGCAACCAGTAGGCATCCCGAACGATCAGAATCACGCGGTCTTTGGTGGGGCGAACGGCATCTTTTTTGATCGCCGAATTCAATGCCAGGTTTTTCAACTCTTCGGCGCGGCGATTTTCCCGTTCGATCTGGGCTGCGACGGCGGTTTGGCGCATCAGCTCGTCCGTACTCGACGTGATGCGCGATGAACCGTTGGTACCAGCCGATTTTCCGTTGCGTGCCGAGCCATTGGAAGAACCGTTGGTTCGCCGTTTGGAAACTTTCAGAATGGCCTGGATCAACTGTTCCTTGCGCATGGAATGCCACCCCTGGACGCCTTCGTTGCGCGCCAGTTTGGCCAATTCCTTGGACGTTTGCGCCCGAAGATTCGCAAGTGTAACCAACTCTGCATCTCCCAAAAAAATTGCATTGTTCCATTCGCCCGCACCGACCCAGTTCCGCCCTAACCGACCCAGTGACAGTCGCACGAGGGGGCGTTCCCCTGTCACTTTTCCCTGCGGTCGTCACCAAACAAAGCCGGAAACACCGAAAACGGACCGGTTTGGGATGAAAACCCCCAGTCAAAATCCGGTTTTTCTGCTGCCTGGTCGCATGTGCCATTCCGCCCGGTTCCGGTTCCCAAACCATCTCTCCAGTGGTTCAGGGACTAGGTTTATTACTTGTCTGACGGGTTTTTGGTTTTTGCGGGGTGCAAATATTATAGCGTAGAAACGATTTTTTTCGAGTTTTCCGCGTTATCTTTAGGTTAAAAAAGCCGTCACCAGTCGTCGAGAACGGCAATTTATGGCGAACAGGCTGACCTTGGCGCCTCTTTTTCGGGATTTCGGACGAGACGCCGGGCGATTTGAAAACGAAGCCGATCACTCAATGAACACCCCACTATTTGGGGGCAAGCAAAAACCGCATGCTTTGGCATTCGGCGACATCGACACCTGGTTGCTGCCGGCGGTGTATCATTTTGACTCCAGATCCGTTGCCGCTTTTCAAACCTGTTCCCAACTCCAGACTTGCACGATCGATGTCGAACGACCAGCGAAGAAATGAGTCTCCGCACAATTCATCCGGTCCCGAATTCAGCAGCAAACAGAAAGATGCTCCTGAACCCGGCAGGGAGCCGGTCGACGATCGTCCGGCCGGCGTGCGCGCGATGGATTTGGCCACCCGGGTGCTTTCGGCCTGCTTGACCCCGGTGGTGCCACCGGCGGCCGGTTTCTGGATGGATGGCGTGCTCGGTACGGCCCCGTGGCTGTTGATTCTGGGCCTGTTGTTTGGGCTGGTCAGCGGCTACTACCTTTTTCGCAGTTTGTTGCAGTTCATTTCCCGCGAGGAGGCCGAATGAGTGAATTGCGACCGGGTGACCCGAACGATGGCCCGATGAATTCCGCCGACTCCGGGGCCAATCGGGCAGTGGGTGTATGGATGGACATTCTGCGTTTGCTTGGGGCTGTTTGGGGT
>JBGSVU010000016.1:0-3607 GCA_041752775.1 Pirellulaceae bacterium
ATTTGCAGGACGCCGGCCCGCACTGCACACGTCTCCGGTTCGGCAACTGTCCGAACTGATTTCCCGTTGCATCCGGATTTCGCGTGCCAAAAAAACCGGAAGCGAAACGCCGCTCCTATTCGAGCGCCGAAGTCTGAACCGGTTCTCCGGCGTCACGCGTGCAAATCGCAGCCATGACCGCGATATCGATCGAGTCGGGCAGAAAAGCCGTGTTGGCGCCGGCGAACAGGACGTTGGCACCGCCCGGGTGAAAACTGTAGACCTCGTTGTCGTTGCGGCGGTTCAGCGACCAGGTGCATCCGGCCGCCGGGCCGCCACCTTCGACCGAACCATCTGCATTGGCGCCATCGAGGCTGTAGGGTCCTTCGCTGTCGGCCCAGCCAATCCCCTGGTCATTCGCCAGATCGTGCCGCGGGCGGTTGCCCCGAAAAACTGTGGGACGTCCGGCTGTTTCAACCACCATCAGGGTCGTCGAGGTCCCATCGTGGATGTCGGCGAAACGGTTCGTCGAATTGCGGTGCATGACCGCAAAACGGTTGTCGTTGTTGTAAATGTTCGATGCAAGATGAGGGTTGATGCTGCCGGGTTGCAGTCCCATGATCGCCTCGTAATCCGTCGGCGCCACGGGATTTGCAAAAGTCATCGCCGGTCGGGGTGGCTTGGCGACAGCGTTCAGTACCGGTTCCCGGCCCGCCACGCTGGGACATTCAAAGACGGGAACCGGAACAGCTGCCGAGACCGCATTGGTGGATTCCCACCAGTTCAGCGAACGGTCGTACAAATCGCTCAGGCCGGGCTGTTCCAGAAAGGGCAGAATGATGGGGCGCCACCCCAAATACTTGCCAGTCGGGTTTCCCGGTCCCGCGGTAGTCCATCCCGAAGCCGGGAAGACCTTGAGAGCGCTCTCGAAATTATGCAGCGCCAGTCCAATTTGATGCAGGTTGTTCAGGCAACTGGCCCGTCGTGCAGCCTCACGTACCTGTTGCACGGCGGGCAACAACAGTCCGACGAGTAAACCGATAATGGCAATCACCACCAGCAATTCAACCAGCGTGAATGCGCCACGTACAGATCTTGATTCCGAAAGATTCAGCATGGTCGGTCGGGACTGGCACAGGACGGGGAACGGATAACGGCCTGAATGAGTATGCCTACATTTTCACAGGCATTGGCAACCATGTCAATTTTTCGATGAAAAACCGTGGTTCATGCGGGTGTCAGGTCCGTGGCCCCGCCATTTGCCTGAGTCTCGCGGCTACCGAAAGATGTGGCGCAGGGTGGAGAAGGGCCTTGCGGTCTCGCGTTCGAATTCGGGCCGGGCATTCCGCCGGGTTTCCCTGTCCGATGAATCAGGCAGGTCTGTTGCATCCGGTTCCGATGGAGACTGTCGTTCCCCATTTTCGTCCGGGGTGGCAGTGGCATCTGGCGAGTCGGGATCCCGGATGATGGAGCCGAGGTCGTTCAAGTCGAAGGACTCATCGGCGGGTTTCCCCGAATCGGGGTAACGACTTCCCTGATCGTCCGTGGCCCGCAGCGCGGAAGGATAAATACGATCTTCACCGAGCCGACCGAGGGGGCCGAGTGAGCTGTAGCGCTCCTCGAAAAAGACGATCCCGTGCGATTCCAGAATGGTGCCCGACTGACGTTCGACATTGGCCAGTTCGCTGTTGTACTGGGTCACCGCAGCAGCTTCCTGGGCTACGGCGTTGCCCCAGTCCGTAATCGCCGTCAGCACATTCAGGAAGTTCTGGCGCCCCGCCTGGAAATCACCGAACTGGTTTTCGTAGTTCAGCAGCGCTGCCCTGCGGGCTTCGCCAAAGGCATCGATCTGTTCGTAAAACTGGGCCACGTTCCGGTAGTTGACCGTCAACTGGTGGATCATCTGGTGCAGTCCCTGTTCGAGGTTTGCCTGGTCGCGACAAATCACCAGTTCCTGGCGCCGCATGGTGGCGCGACCCTGCCGCAACCCGACGGGCACGGAAAAATTCACCCCCACATTCCATCCGGCGAACTGGCCGGGACCGGAACGCAAAGTTGTGCCGTTGGGCATTTCGCCCTGGAGTCCATCCCAGCGGTAATTGGCAATTCCGTCCAGCACCGGGCGCGCCTGGTTGGTGGCCTGCAGAAGCAACTGCCGGTCGGCTTCGAGGATCAGTTTCAATTCAATGATGTCGGGCCGCTGCCGCTCGGCCATCGCCATCAGAAAGGCCCAGTCAAAGTCAACCCGCTCACGAACCGGCAGGGAAACCGGCACGATTTCCGAAGTGCTGGAAGGAGGCAATCCGAGCAGATTGCGAAGTGCAGTCTCACTGAGGATCAGGTTGGAGCGGGCGGCAATCAGACTGGCCCGGAAATTGGCCAGCGCCGACCGGGCCAGAGCGACATCCGCAGCGCGCCCCAAACCCTCTTCCTGTCGCGCCTCCGCCCGTTCGAAAGCGAACTCGGCCTGCTCGACCTGTTGCTCCCGGGCCCAGACGGCCACGCGGGCGGAAACCAGAGCCCAGTACCCGTTAATGACACCGCGAACATGTTCCTGCACCGCGTCCTTGTACTGAAAATAGGATCGCCCGGTATCAATCCTGGCCACCACCACGGGCGCCAGATTCGCCGCGCGTCCATACCCTCGCAACAGGGGTTGCCGCAAAGTCATCTCGACGCCGGAAGTGAACAGCGGATCCAGGGGCGCAATGCCTGGCGAAAAAAAGGATCCCGCTGGAGTCAGATTCAGGCCGGCGCTGGCTCCGTTGTACATCCGTTTTGCCAGACCGACCGAAGTGGTTACAGAGTCCGTCGAACTGCCGGCAAGCAGGGACTGGCCGGGGTTGGCCGGATCAAAGACCGCCGTGCCACGGTCGCTTTTATTGAGGGTCGAATTCAGGCTGATCGTGGGGTCGAACAGGGCGTTTTGCACATCGATGGCGGTATTGGTGATCGCCACATCGTAAATCGTACGACCACTCGTGGAGGCCGCGACCCCACCGAGAAAACGGACGACACGGGCATTCTCCAGGCCGATGCGAATCGCTTCGTCGAGGGTCAGGTATTGGGGCTGCAGATTCTGAACGGGACTGGCAACTGTATAAGGCGTTCCGACGTCGGGCAAAGCGGCAGGGGCGACGGAATCGAAGTCCGGCAGTGACAACGTGCGCTGTTCGGAGATGGTAAATGGTAACGGCTGTTGCGCTGAGGCAAAATTTCCGGCCAGAACCATCACCGTTGCCCAGGCAAGAAACGCAAAGTAGCACTGCACCGAAAGACAATCTGCCGGGCGTGCCACCGGGGGCCCGTTCAGCCAGCGAATCGCGGAATTGGATGGAACCGGTGTCATACCGGAAATTTCGGTTAATCCACCTGAGCCGCTTGTACTGATTTTCGCAGGAACAGCGGATCAGCCGGTTTCGTCTAACACCTGTTCCGAATTTAACGATTCTAACGCAACCTCAAAATCCCGGGTGTCTGCCACAACATTGCCGTCCCGGAGGACGATGATCCGGTTGGTATTGCGGGCCACATTCTGGTCATGCGTCACCAGAATCACCGTCAGGTTTTTTTCCTGATTCAGCGTTTTGAACAGCTGAATGATGTCGCGGCTGGTACGGGTATCGAG
>JBGSVU010000017.1:0-1909 GCA_041752775.1 Pirellulaceae bacterium
AACCCCAGGCAACCACCTGTTCAGACGAATCCGACCCGTGTCACAGCCTGAGGGCCGACTGACCCCGATTCTACTGCATGCGGCCGCGGTCGTGTCGTCTTTTTTAAAGACGGTCCGGCACAATTCTCGCCTGACCGATCACCCTCCCAACCATTTCCCTCCCCCAGTCACCAATCCGAATGCCAACCGACATTGAAATCGCCAGCCAGATCAAACTGAAACCAGTCGCGGAAATCGCGGAGAAAATGGGTTTGACCGCCGATGATCTGGAGGTTTTCGGCAAATACAAGGCCAAACTGCCGCTGCGGCTGATCGACCGCGAAAAAGTCGATCGCTGCAAACTGGTCCTCGTTTCGGCGATTTCCCCGACGCCGCCGGGTGAAGGCAAAACGACGACCTCCATCGGGCTGGCGCAGGGCCTGAACCGCATCGGACAGCGGGCCACCGTCGTCCTGCGGGAACCTTCGCTCGGCCCCGTGTTTGGGCTGAAAGGCGGTGCAACTGGCGGCGGATGGTCGCAAGTCCTCCCGATGGAAGACATCAACCTGCATTTCACTGGCGATTTCGCCGCGATCGAAAAAGCGCACAACCTGCTCGCGGCACTGATCGACAACAATCTGCAAAGTCGCAAGCACTCGCTGGGCATCGATCCGCGCACGGTCCAGTGGCGGCGGGTTTTTGACATGAACGACCGGGCGCTCCGGGACATCGTCGTGGGGCTGGGGGGGACCGGATCGGGTGTTCCGCGGGAAACCGGTTTTGACATCACGGCGGCATCGGAAATCATGGCTATTCTCTGCCTGTCTGATGACCTCGCCGATTTGAAATCGCGTCTGGGAAAGATTTTTGTCGGTTTCACGTTTGACCGCCGGCCGGTTTATGCCCGCGAACTGGGGGCGGCCGGTGCGATGGCGGCGCTGCTCCGGGACGCGATCAAACCGAATCTCGTGCAAACGGCCGAAAACTCCCCGGCCATCATCCACGGCGGTCCGTTTGCCAACATTGCCCAGGGAACCAACAGCGTCATCGCCACACGCATGGGAATGTCGCTGTCGGACTATGTGGTGACCGAGGCGGGTTTCGGTTTTGACCTGGGCGCCGAAAAGTTCTTTGACATCAAATGTGTTTCCGCCGGGCTGAATCCTTCGGCCGTCGTCCTGGTCGCCACGTTGCGGGCGCTGAAATACCACGGCAAATGCGACCTCGATTCGGTTCACAAACCGAATGAACGGGCGCTGCGTGCGGGTTTGCCCAATCTCGAAAAGCATCTGGAAAACATCCGTCAGTTCGGAATTCCTGCGGTCGTGGCCATCAACCGTTTTTCGGGCGACAGCGATGCCGAAATGGATGTCGTCCGCCAGCGATGTGCCGATTTGGGGGTCCGCGCCGTGGATTCGACGGTCTGGGCCGAGGGTGGCGCCGGGGCGGAACAACTGGCGAAAAGCGTGGTCGAGACGGCTTCCGGTTTCAGCGGCCGTTTCAGCCCGCTGTACGAATGGGACTGGCCGGTACAAAAGAAAATCGAAACGGTTTGCCGGAAAATCTATGGGGCCGAAGCGGTCGACTATTTGCCGCGCGCCCTCAGCGATTTGAAAACCATCCGGAAACTGGGGCTGGACAAACTCCCGGTCTGCATCGCCAAAACACAGAAATCGCTGTCCGACAACCCGGAACTGCTCGGTCGACCCAAGGACTTTGTCGTCACCGTCCGTCAAATAGAAATCGCTGCCGGAGCCGGTTTCGTGATCCCGATTACCGGCGACATCATGCGGATGCCAGGCCTGCCGCGCGTTCCTGCTTCGGAAAAGATCTGCATCAACGAACTGGGCCAGATCGACGGATTGTTCTGATCGTTCGAGGCTTTTCCCTGGTGTCGGGATCCTGCCGGTGCGTGCCACCCTACTCGCAC
>JBGSVU010000018.1:0-2227 GCA_041752775.1 Pirellulaceae bacterium
CTGGAAACCGCGGCCGGTCATTTCCGTGCACCGCTTGTGATCAATTGTGCGGGACTGCATTGCGACCGCATTACGCAAATGGCCGGGCAAAAACCACCCGCCCGAATTGTGCCTTTTCGCGGCGAGTATTTCGAACTGCAACCGGAAATGAATCACCTGTGTCGCAACCTGATTTATCCGGTGCCCGATCCCAAATTTCCTTTTCTGGGCGTGCATTTCACCCGGATGGTGGGCGGTGGAGTCGAATGTGGACCCAATGCAGTGTTGGCCTTTGCCCGTGAGGGGTACACGCGAACCAGGCTGAACCTGCGCGACTTGACCGGCAGTTTGACTTATCCGGGGTTTCTCCGGATGGCTTTGCGGCACTGGCGCCAGGGCAGCGGTGAAATGTGGCGATCGTTCAGCAAAGCCGCTTTTGTGCGGGCCCTGCAACGGTTGATGCCGGAAATTCGCGCTGAACATCTGCATCCGGCTCCGGCTGGAGTCCGGGCCCAGGCGGTGTTGCCCGACGGCACGCTGGTTGACGATTTTCTGATAACCGAATCGCCCGGATTTCTGCATGTCAACAACGCGCCCAGCCCGGCCGCCACCGCTTCACTGAATATCGGGTTGACCCTTGCAGAAAAAGCTGTTGCCCGAATGAATGTTCAGACCCGAGGCAGAAAGTAAGCCGCCGGTTCTGTTTTCAGTTCAGCGCCGCGCGGAGATTCCGCAAGCTTTCTTCGGCCAGTTTTTCCGGACCGGGCGACAAGTCAAAAACTTCGACGCTGACCCAGCCGTCATATCCGGCTTGCTGAAGCGAATCCAGCACCGGCCGGACTGGAACTGATCCCATGCCCGGGCCCTGCCGGTTGGGATCGTTGGCGTGGAAATGAACCAGCACATCCGAATGCTGGGCAATCAGTTCCGGCATCGGAAATTTTTCGGTTGCCATCGCTTTCATGTCCAGCAGCAGGCGGACATGGGGGCTGTTCAGTTGCCGAATCATCCGCACGGCTTCGTCTGCCGAGTTGACAAAGTCAGTTTCCTCCGCGCCCAGCGGCTCAATCGCCAGCGTCACGTTATGCTCTTCGAGAGCGGGCAAGACCCGGGCGAAGACATCCGTGGCCGCAGCCCAGGCCTCGGTCCAGTTGGATCCGGCCGGAATGCTGCGCTGTTTGGGCGATCCGAAAACCATTACCTTTCCGCCCAAATCAGCACACAACGAGGCGAGGTCCGACAGGTAGCAGACCGCGGCGTCCCGGGTTGCCGGATCCGGCGACGTCAGGTGAATTCCCTGGGTACCCGCCAGCAGCCAGTGCAGTCCAACACAACTCAGGCCGGCCTCCTCGATGGTGCTGCGGAGCACTTGGCGACGGGCGGCGGAAATTTCCTGCGGCGACAATCCTCCGGTTTCCCCGACTATCTCCCGACCAAGCGTAAACGGTGCCAATTCGACCCCATCATATCCCAGTTCGCGAACGAAATGGCAAACACGCTCCAGCGGCCAGCCGTCAAACATTTCATTGCAAATCGAAAATTTCATAATGTCGCCATGTAGCCGTTCACGCGCCGGGGTCAACGTACGATGGACGTCCTCGTCGACGTCCTCGTCCGTCAAATTTCACAATTTTCGATGGACGTCCTCGTCCGCCGAATTTCGCAGTTTTCGACGGACGAGGACGTCCATCGTACCCCAATTCTTGGGACAGGCACTTAAATCCGTGTTTGAACCCGGAACTCGCCGAATGCCGCGGGCAAAAAAACGGAAAACTGTGCAAGTCCGGTTTAATCCTTACAGGCGGAACCGGGACTTTTCCCCAATCGGAGTTTCTTGCTGAAAAACCGGCAGAAGCGCCGTTTCTGAATCCTATGGTTTGCTCACGCCTGCTATCCACACGCCATCGAGTGCAAACGGAAAAATTTTCCTGGTTTGCCAGACCGGCCGGGATCTGTTTCCCGCCAAGCCCCTTTGCTGCCTTTCATGATTACCGCATACAAGCCCCTTTGGGTGGCTCGCATGAAATCCAACAATCGAATTCAAAACCGCTGGTTGCTGGTCGTCCTGATCTGCGCCGTCCAGTTGGCAGTTGCCCTCGGATTGATCTCGTGGGGGATGGCAGCTTTTCGCAACAAGTCCATGACCATGTTGCGGGAACAGATCCTCGACCAGGCGTTTGCAACCGGCGAAGAACTGACCAGTCTGATCGAGAATGATCTGGCCAGCGGTTCGGAGGCGGACCGGGAG
>JBGSVU010000019.1:0-15732 GCA_041752775.1 Pirellulaceae bacterium
CTTCGGCTCCGTCCGCTGAAGCCATCGATACAGTGAACCCCACCGCCAATCCTCGGCCAGTTCCACCAGTCCAGCACGAAGGGCATTGCGTTCGACGTAGCGGCAAACCGTCAGAAAGTGTTCGTCGTCCTGAATCGGAAAACTCTTGAACCGGCCCTGACAGCCCCGGAGGGGCAGTGGAGGGCAGTGGCGTTCTCTCGCCGAGCAAAAGGTGACAGAAAGAGTTCTTTTGCGGTGCGAAAGGCGGCGGTGAAATCCGCAGGGTGTTTACGGGTTGGTTTGCCGGGCCTGGGCGGCGGCTTCTTTTGCGGCCCGGCGTTTGTGCATCGGCGGCACGACGTGCGATGCCAGCCCAACCAGCTGCCATGACTTGATGATGTAATAGTTCAAGTCGATTTCCCACCAGCGGTGCTGCACCGTGGCAGCGGCCTGGTCGGCGTGGTGGTTGTTGTGCCAGCCCTCGCCCGAAGTAATCAGCGCCACAAACCAGTTGTTGCGACTGTGGTCATCGGTATCGTAAGTCCGGTAGCCGAACATGTGCGACAGCGAGTTGACACTCCAGGTGATGTGCCAGACCCAAACGACCCGCGCAATCACACCCCACACAAAGATACTGGTCGCCAGCTGAAACGCCGCGGCCGTGAATCCACCGTAATACAGCGCTGCACCCAGCCAGGCCAGCAAATAAATCAGCAGTCCGTGCGCCAGAAAAATCGCCACGCCGGCATATGTCCGCTTTTCCAGCCACATGTAGTAGGGGTCCTCCAGAATGTCACGGGCGTATTTGCTGTAGATCGGCAATTTGTTGGTCCCGCTGTTTTCATAGACCAGCCACTGGAAATGCGACCAGAGAAAATTCACCAGCGGCGAATGCGGGTCTTCCTGGTGATCCGACTCGTGATGATGCATGCGGTGCCAGGCAACCCAGCGGGCCGGTGTCTCCTGCCCGTTGCAAAGTGCAATCGTGGTCAGCGTTCGCTCAAACCATTTCGGCGTGCGAAAACTGCGGTGCGTCAGCAGCCGGTGGTAACAGATCGGAATCCCGACCGCTCCGAAGAGATACGTTCCCACGACCAGCGCGATGACACCCGACCAGCTGAAAAACCACGGTACAAAGATCAGCAGCGAGAACAGGTGAAAAAACACAAACGAAATGATGTAGCTGACGTAAACCCGTTTCGTGTTGACTCCGGCCGGCAAAGGCAGACTGGTCGCGTCACGGCCGCCGAGGCTGCTGTTCCGGCGACGGGTGGAGGCGGGATCTTCTTCCCGGGCCTGGGCGTTGTTGGCAACGGGCAACTGGTTCATGGCACGATCCTGTGGACAGGCAGGCGACTGCCGCCCAGCAAAAAAACGAACGGTTGGCGAGGCAAGGAAAAAATGTGTGGCGGCGCGTTGAGTCAGCAGGGAGCAGAGCTTTGGAAAAACAGAAAGGGATTTCGTCAGGACAACGAATTCGCCAGAATGAGTCGCCAGATTGCCGCCAGAACCTCACGATGAGGTTGCAAAAAGGATAGCCGCCCGAGCATTTTTTTTGAATAGGCAATTCCGGCTTTTACCGGCCGGATTTCCCGAAAGTCGGCTGCCATCCCCCCGCTGTGCGAACAGGCACAGCCAGCAGCCGGCAGGGCCCCGGGGGCGGCTGGCACCGCGAACGATCGCGGGTTCAGGCCGTCCCGGCTGGTTCTCTGGCCGGCATCGTTTACGATGACTTCTTTGCTGCAAACGCGTTTTTTTCCGGAACCGGGATGTACCCAATCGACTCGACCCACGACCCGAATCTGACCAGCTGGATAGAGGCCGCCAACGATCCCGCGACAGATTTTCCGCCACAGAATCTGCCTTTTTGCCGGTTTCGCAGGGACAATACCGTCGCGGTCGGCGTGGGCATCGGCGATCGCCTGGTGAATCTGCACGAATTGGCCCAGGCGGGTCTGGTGGAGGATGTTACTGCCCAGGCACTGGCGTCCGGCAACGATCTTTCGGGGCTGATGGCGATGGACATGTCGGCGCGGCAGCGGTTGCGAAAACAGCTGTCTGAGATGCTGACAGTGGCCGATTCCGCTCTGGCCCGCGACCAAAGCCTCCTGCAGCGGGCTTTGCTGCCGATTTCTTCGGTGGAACTGTTGCTGCCCGTGAACGTGCGGGACTACACGGATTTTTACGCCAGTCTGTTTCACGCCACCAATGTGGGGAGCATGTTTCGACCAGACAATCCGTTGCTGCCCAACTGGAAACACATCCCGATCGGTTATCACGGCCGGGCCAGCAGCCTGGTTGCGGGTGGAACGCCGGTCCGTCGGCCTGTCGGGCAAATGGCTCCGGCCGACGAAGGCGGCGCACCCGGATTCGGCCCCTGCCGGATGCTCGATTACGAACTGGAGGTGGGCGTGTTTGTCGGACAGGGGAATCCGCTGGGCCAACCCATTCCGGTGGCCAGTGCGGAGCGGCACCTGTTTGGCATCGCACTGGTCAACGACTGGTCAGCGCGCGACATGCAGCGGTGGGAGTACCAGCCGCTCGGCCCATTCCTGGCCAAATCATTTGCGACCAGTGTTTCGCCGTGGGTTGTGACGATGGAGTCGCTGGCGCCATTCCGGACGGCTCCGTTGCAGCGTTCTGCCGACGATCCTCAACCGCTGGCCTATCTGGCCTCGGGTGAAAACAGCCTGTCGGGCGGTATCGACCTGACGCTGGAGGTGCTGCTGCGGACGTCAGCCATGCGCGAGGCGGGGCATCCGCCGCAACGACTCAGTCTGGGCTCGTTTGGCAACATGTACTGGACGCTGGCCCAAATGCTGGCTCACCATTCCAGCAACGGATGCAACATGCAAACGGGTGATTTGCTGGCCAGCGGCACGGTCAGCGGACCGGAACGCGGATCGCGTGGATGTTTGCTGGAACTGACCTGGGACGGGGAGTATGGCAAGCCGGTGCCCGGATCCCAGCGGACACCGCTGAAGATGTCGTCGGGCGAAGAGCGGACTTTCCTTCAGGATGGCGACGAAGTGATCCTGCGCGGCTGGTGTGAAAAATCCGGTTATCGCAGGATTGGAATGGGTGAGTGTTCCGGCATTGTCCAGCCCGCGCTGGTCACCGCCTGATGTACGCCGGTCCCGGCCGCACTGCTCCATAAAACAAACGGTCAGTTGCCGGAGGGTTCTGCCGCCACCGGTTTTTCCAGGCACCGCTGCAATGTCATGATCGCGAATGCCGTTCCGTACGGTTTGTGATAACCGTACATGGGGTAATCCCACCACGAACCGTCGGTTTCCTGATATTCCAGAATGATGTTCGCCAGGTGCGACTGGTAGGGCCCCTGTTCGGCAGCGGGCAACATTTCAACGCACAACCCGGCGTAGTAGTGGCCGAAATAGTAAAAGTACCCGGCGACCTGGAACCAGGATTCGTGCGGGACCGGACGTTTCCGCCCGATACCCAGCCATCCGTTGCGCACATACAAACGGTACAGCCAGTTCTTCATCACGTTGTCTGTGATCTTTTCGTCGCCCCAAATCCGCAGCGCGGCGTTGCAGGCCTGGCTGCGACCGAGGCTGCCGGCGGGCCGGTTGATTCCCATCATGGGAGTCATGTCGAGGTATTCGCCGTAGAGATAGGTGAAGTCCGGTTTTTGTTGCCGCAACGTTGCCTGGATCGCGCGATCGACTGTTTTCTGGTTGATTTCCACGCCGACGGATTTGGCTTCGTAAATGGCCACGAGTGCCGCAGCGTTGACAAAGCTGGTCGAATCGCTGGTGGGTTTTCTCGCCTGGTAATTGAAGTCGTAGTAGCCCCATCCTCCATCGACTGATTCATAGCGATCGAGCATTTCCAGCTGTTTGCTGATCAACTCCCGGACTTTGACCCGGCCGTCTTCGTCAGTGATCACTTTTTCGTGCAGGCGGACCAGGGCCTGGACGGCATAGGTATGAGCCCAAACGTTGTAAATGGCGTCGCCGGTGGCGCGTTTGACCCGATGCAGATTCTCCGCCAGGTACTGGTGCCCGCGGGTGATCGCGTTGGCAACTCCCTCCCGGTCGCCACCCGATTCGATCAGTGACGAAATTGCCAGCGCGGTGACAGCGGCGCGAAATGCCTGATGGCTGCCGGGTATGGGAGCGTAAATCTGAAACGGCCGCTGGGCATCGTGCGAACCCCAGGACCCGTCCGGATTCTGGTTTTTCACGAGGTAATCCACACCCTGGCCGATCGCCTCCTGAATCATCTCCTGGGTGGGCGCTTCAAGAGGTGGCAGCACGGGAGCCTGGGAAAAATCGAGGGCGTCATCGAGGATGGGCTGGCGGATTCCGGAAACGTCCGCAGCATCTGTCTGCTGCTCGGTCTTTTGACCGGGTTCCTGCTTTTTTTCTGTCGTGTCGGCCTGTCGCGCCTGGGCCGTGCCTGCGGCGGCAAAGAACGCTGGCAACAGGAGGAAAACCGTCGCGACTCGCGTTTCGGAAAAGTTCAGCATCGTCGGGTTCCTGGTGGAGTCTGCCTGGGATGAAACGGGCATACGGGACCGGGATGCGGGTTACTTGTTGTCCGGCCGGGATTCCAGAATTTCATCGCCAGCATTCAGGCCGCCGAGAATTTCTGTATGGCTGTCGTGTTCGCGGCCCGTCACGACTTCGCGCCGTTCCGGTTTGTTGTCGTTCCAGAGAAATACGTAGTGGGAAATTCCGTCGTTGTCGGTAAAGACGGACGCGGATGGCACCACGACGGCCCGCGGTTGTTCGTAAACAACCAGTTTGGCTTCGCAGGTCATTCCCGGCCGGAGTCCGTCGGGTTTCTCGCCCAGCGACAAAACACAGTCGTACGTTTCGCCATCAACTGGAAATGGGCTGACCGACTGGACAGTTGCGTTGAAACGGACGCCCGGCAGGGCTGGCGAAGTGACATGGGCCGTTGTACCGGCGCGCACCTGGGCGGCCTGGGCTTCTGTCATGTCGCAGCGCAGCTGCAGGCGGGCCGGATCGACAATTGTCATCACAACGACGTCGTTCCCCAGTTTGTCATCGGGCTGGATGCTGCGCAGTTTGCTGCCGGAAGAGTTGGTCCATGTTCCGCGATCGAATTCGCCGTGGTACAGCACGCCGTCGGCAGGTGCCCTGATCGCCATCTTTTCGCGATCGGTGTTCAGTTTCTCAAATTCTTCAACGGCTTTTTCGTGGGTCAGGCGGCTCTTTTCGTATTCGATCTCGCGGCGTTTCCTCGCGGCCGGCAAATCGATCATGGCCTTGTTGTAGTCCAGTTCGCCACGGCGCAGTTGCCGCTGCTGTTGCTGTTCCATGCGGGGAATTTCGACGGACAGTTCCCGGTCGGTTTCGATCCGGTTCCGTTTCAGCCAGAACTGGCTGTCCTCCAGTTCGCGTTGGGTTCTTTCGAGCACGATTTTTTCCGACTCTTCGGTCAACTCGTCTTCGTCGTACATTTTCTCCAGCTGGTCCAGTTCCTCCTGGGCGTACTCGACGGAGTGCTCGCTGTTTTCCAGCGACCGTTTGGCGGATTCGATCGACATCTGTTTGCGGACATCCATCCAGAACTGGATGTCGTCGCGGGTTTCGGCCCAGTCAGTTTCGGCTCTTTCGCGGTCCATTTCCCAGGTGCGTTCGGCGTAGTCGTTTGCGGCTTCGGCCAGGGCCCGTTCGAGTTCGGCCAGTTGCATGTCCAGTCGGGACTCGGCCAGTTTTTCGTCGAATTTTTCCGTGTCAAATTTCAGCAACACCTGGCCGCTTTTGACAGTGGCGCCCTGCGATACCACTTCATCGACCTCCAGTTCCGTCCACTGGTCCATGTCGATGCGGATCTCGTGGCTGGTCTGGGATTCGGCGCGAGTGACGAGCGTTTCAACAGCGAGGATGGGAGCTGTTTTGGCTTTGATCGTGGAGGGTTTTTCGTCTTCGGTTTTTTCTTCGGCGGGTTTTTCATCGCTGGCAGCAGGGGCTTCTGCCTCTTTCTGCCCAGCCTCCTGTTGTTCCTGGATAGACCGGCAATTGATGGTGGCGGCCCGGATCGTTGTCGCAGGAAACGCCAGCATTACTGTCAAAAGAAGCAACATTGGCAGCGTTTGCAATCGTTTCATGATGTCTGCTCCGGGTTGGAAACTGGTCTTGTCTGGCAATTTGGGTGGATCAGCAATTCTGGCAGGTTTTTGACGCGGGCAGGACCCGGGGCACGTTTTCAGCAAATCCGACGGTGGAGTTGCCGGCATGCACTCAGCAAAATCCTGAAAATTCTGGTCCAGGGATTGCCGCCCAGTATAACTCCCGTTTTGGAGCCCGGCAGCCATCCGGATACCTTTTCCGCCACTTCCGCCACGACGTCTCGAACCCGAACCTGCCGATGATGCGGAGCCCACTGTGGACCGGACTTTTTGAAAAGTGGCAGGATTTTCTGCCAGTTTTTCGCTAATATTGAGTTGGCGGCAGCGAAAAAGGAACGAAACCGTTTCAACTGAACAACGAAGGCGAGCCAGCTCATGTCCACAGGAACCAGTACTGACCCCCGTCAGGGAACCAAAGTCTTTTTTCTCGACCAGACCGGTGCCAAAAGCGTCGAGGCCGTCGTCGCACATACCGTGACCGTCCAGAAAATCCTGCCCAGCATCATCACACGCATGAACCTCCCCGTGATCGGTCCCGATGGCCAGCCGATGAGCTACAGCCTCGACCACAAGGAAGGCGGTCGCCGCCTGCTGGAGAACGAAACACTGGTTCAGGCCCGCGTCGGTGACGGCGACCATTTGATCATCTATCCTGAAATTGTTGCCGGCTGAAATCGTCGCCGGCTGATTT
The DNA here is from genome assembly GCA_041752775.1 of Pirellulaceae bacterium. GTDB lineage: Bacteria > Planctomycetota > Planctomycetia > Pirellulales > Pirellulaceae > BJ22. The sequence continues at coordinate 6,795 of JBGSVU010000019.1, forward strand.
CCTTTGCTTCCGCCACTGCCTGCTGTCCCTGTCCAACAGGATTGACCCATGACTCTGTCACCCCGCGAACGAAGACTGGCTGCTGATGCCCGCAGCATCAGTCAGTTGTTGCGTGACAGTTCCATTTTGAAGGCTGATGGGCGCGGCAATCCGCCAACCCAGTACCGCCTGCGATTTCATGGAGCGGGACTGGCCGTGGATGCCCGTGGCAATGTCTATCGGCAGGATTTGCACGAGATTCATGTGGAACTCGGTGCGGCCTATCCGCGTTTGATGCCGACGCTTTCCTGGAAGACTCCGATTTTTCACCCCAATATTTCAGGCGGGGGCGTTGTCTGCCTGGGAGGCTACGGCACGCACTGGGTCCCCAGCCTGACGCTGGCGGAACTCTGTACCATGTTGTGGGACATGATTCGATACCGCAACTTTGATGTGAACAGCCCTTACAATCGCGAGGCCGCGCTCTGGATTCGCGACCAGCAGAACATCAGCCTGCCCGTCGATACGCGACCGCTGCGCAATCTGGTCCAGGAACACGGCCGCAAGATTATCGAAAGCGGCATCGAAATCGTCACGGGTGGGCCCCGCGTGTCAGACGACCGGAACCATTCCGGTCATTCTGACGACGGCATCGTCTTCGTCAGCAACAATCCGGGGCCGTAACCGGGTGCCACTCCAGCCACAAGGCCGGCCCTTGCTGTTCAATCGTTCTGCATTCCAGCCCCAGGCGTGTCGGACCCGGCATGATAAAGTAGTGGGGTTGAGTTTTTTACCGTGCCGACCCGGACTGTCATGAACGACCGTGAAACCAGCCCCGAACCGGACAGTTCTGCCGACGCCGCGGGTTCGCACCGGGCAGGTGGCGCTTTTTCGATCGGCATGGATGACCGCTACGACAGCCTCCAGGCGATCTCGTGGTGGGACCAGCGGCGAATCGCATCGGCCAGAATCCTCGTCGCGGGTGCCGGAGCACTGGGCAATGAAGTCATCAAAAACCTCTCGCTGCTGGGCGTGGGTACCGTTGTGATCGTCGATTTCGACACGATCGAAAACTCGAACCTGTCCCGCAGCGTCCTCTTTCGCCCATCGGACTGTGGACAACCCAAAGCCACGACTGCAGCGCGGGCCGCCATGCAGCTGAACCCCGACTGCACGGCGATCTCTCTGGTCGGCCGGATTCCCGATGACGTCGGGCTGGGGATGATTCGTGAAATGGACCTCGTGATCGGCTGTGTGGACAACCGCGAAGCCCGACTGTGGATCAACCGCATGTGCTGGCGGGCCGGACGACCCTGGATCGATGGGGGTATTCAGGAGATCAGCGGCGTGGCGAAAGTTTTTGCGCCCGCCGGCCACCCCGCCCACATTCCCGATCGCGGCTGTTACGAATGCACCATGACCGAAAATGATTACCGGATGGTCCAGCTGCGTTACAGTTGCCCGTTGCTGACGCGGGAGGAAATGGCGCTGGGCCGTGTGCCGACTGCGCCGACGATTGCCTCCATCGTGGGAGGACTGCAGGTTCAGGAGGCGCTGAAACTGTTGCACAAACTGCCCGCCGCCGTGGGTTCGGGACTGGTTTTCAACGGCAACGCCAACCGCTTCTATCAAACCAGTTACCCCTTTCGCCCCGACTGCATGTCGCACGAAAGTGCCAAACCGCAATTCGATTCGGGATGGTCTGTGAACCAGGCGACGCCACGCCAGCTGATCGCGCTGGCCGCCGACAGGCTTGGTGAAACGGTCGATCCGGCTTGCGCGGCCGTACAGCTGGACCGTGACTTTCTGGTTTGTCTGCATTGCGACACCTGCGGGGAGTCCGGGCTGGTTCACCAGCCCGCCAACAAGGTTTCGGCCCCAACTGCAACCTGCGGAAAATGCCGCAGCATGCGCCGCACCGAAATGGCCCATGCGATCGGGCTGGAACTGGATTTGAACGAAGCCCTTTCCGGAATCACCCTCGACCGGCTCGGTTTCCCTCCGTTTGACATCGTGCGCATTCGCGTCAACCAGGAAAGCATCGCCTGGATTTGCCTGGACGCCGATCGCCCTGGCTGGTTGCCGGTCCGGGATGTCGCCGCCGGCGACGGGAGAAGGGAGGATCCCTCATGAGTGACGACATCCAGTTCGGCGATGTCCACGAGCGCTCGCCCGATCCAATGCTGGCTCCCAGCCGGGATGATCATTACGCGACGGTGCGAATCGGAGCGCAGGCCGAAAACGAGTTGGCGATTTTTGTTGATCTCGACGTGTTTCATGAACTGGAAAACCACGCGGTTTCCAACACGCAGGTAGAGCTGGGCGGAGTCCTGCTGGGACGTCAGGCCGTTGACGGGCATGGCCGTCCGATGGTCGTGGTGACGGACAGTTTGCGCGCGGAACATTACGAAGCGACCCGCGGCAGTTTCAAATTCACGCACAGCACCTGGAGCGAGATTACACGCCGCCGCGCGCGGATGAATGAATCGCTGGGCATCGTCGGCTGGTATCATACACATCCCGGATGGGGGGTGTTTTTGTCCGGGATGGACGATTTCATTTGCCAGAATTTTTTCAATGGTCCGCTGGATGTTGCGCTCGTCATCGACCCCTGCCAGGGGACCCGCGGATGGTTTCAGTGGGACGCCGACAGAAAACAGACTCAACTGTGTGCCGGGTTCTGGTTGATGGCGGTTCGTCATCGCCGGATGGAACTGGAGGCCATGGCCCGGCAACTGAACGGTCCGGGGCCGGATGAATTCAGAGACAGCGCAGGCACATTGACGGCCCCCTTTATTGGCGAAGGAGATTTACAGATGCATCGTGGCTCACCATCCCCACCGCCCCTGCGCGGCCTGTCGCCTGGCCTGTTGTTGACCGGCTGGATGATGGGTTTGCAAACCATTGTGTTGGCGCTGATTGGCTGGAAAATCCTGGCGATGCCAGCGGCGGAATCCCAGTCCGTTCCGGAGGCCAGTCAGCTGCGGCTGGAAACCGAAAACCGCATCTATCGCGATCTGGCCAGTTCGATGGCGACAGGCAGCGGCGCCGAATCCGGACTGGTCGAGCGACTGGCAGAACTGGAGTCGCGCCAGATCGAGGAATCGGCTGCCATCCTGTCGCATATTGATCGGATCAAGACACTGGAATCGGAGCTGGTTTCCCTGCGCGAGGAGAACCGGCGGTTTCAGCAGGAAAACGGGCAACTGCAGACGGCGTTGCAGAAAAGTGAGTCCCGCGTTGCCAGCCTGGCTCCGGATTCCGGGCCGGGCGAATCGCAAGGCGAATCTGTGGCCGGCCCACCGGCCTGGTGGCAAGGGGGCTACACCACCGGGATTCTGATCACGGCAATGGCGCTACTGCTGGCCTGCGGGGCAGGTGCGGTCTGGTTTGCGTCCGGACGCAGTCGTCGGTACGGAGCGTCGGCGAATGAAGAATTTCACCAGATGGATTTTGAGTTGAAACGACCGGCAGCGAGTTTGACAGATGAAGAAGTCTCCGGGACGGACACGGGAAATTTCGCCGATTTGTCGGGGCGATCGCAATTGGGGCAGCCTTCTGGCGAATAGACTCTCTGGCGTGAAAGCGTTTGGCCTGCCACCAGGCAGTTTTGGCAACCTCCCTCTTCGTTCTGGCTCATGCGAATCGCCTTGACTGCATTTTTGTTTGTGCTTGGAACGCTGTTGGCGATCGGGACGGCGGGTTTGTTGCTGGCATCGTTTGTGTTTGGAGGCAGGCGGTTGAGGTGGTTTTCTGTTTGGCGCGAAATTGCTTCGCGTTACCATGCAACGGTGGATTCGGTTTGGTGGTTGCCGCGGATGCGGTTCCGCTGGCGCGATCAACCCGTTTCGGTTCGCAGCTTGCGGCGGATGGGAGGGCAGAGACTGCGGGGCACGATTCTGGAATCGGCGGCGCCGGAAGTCCAGAACGAATGGGTCATCGAGGGACGCCACTGGCCCGGCCCGGCCAAAGGCCAGGAGCATGTTCCGGCGCGAAATGCCAGTGGAAGCGATGGCAATTTGACAGTTCAACGGGAAGCAGTGGCGGGGACGGGCAATTCCTTGTTTGACAGTCATTTTCGCCACCCCTGGCCGGGAGCGACAGCGCCAGGCCTGAGCGACGTTGTTTGCTGGCAACTGGCGGAGCTCGCCCAGTGGTCGGGAGCTGTACCGTTGCGAATTGAAGTCACGCGTCAGCGGATTCGCGTCTTGCGTGCCGGGCATTTGAAAAAGCCCGCCGAGCTGGATGATTTCCTGCGGCTGGGGTTGCGCGTGATCGACCAGCTGCGCACGGTCCGCACGGAGGGACTGGAGTTTGTCAACGAAGACCAGGCCACCATTCTGGACGAAGCCTTTTGTCCGATTTGCACCGACCGTTTGACGGGGAATATGGTCATTTGCATCCGCTGCAAAACACCTCACTGCCGCGACTGCTGGGAATACAATGGCAAATGTGCCATGTTTGCCTGCACGGAAACCCGTTACGCGTCCGTCGGCCGTTAGTCTGCGACAGGGCCTGGGAAATGAGGATTCGGTCGCCGGTGCCTGCCGTCCGGTGGCACTCCAGCCCCCGGATCAACCCTTGAGCGGCGACAGCAGGGCTTTTTTTCCGGATTTTTTCTGAAACCGGGGCGGCGTTGGCAACCGGGAATTGGGGTTCCGTTGCGGATTTGTTAACGCGAAATGATCAACCGGTAGGGATGGATGAATGTGTTTTGGGTTCGCCATCCGGCGCGGCTGGTGGGGTTGTAACGGACGCAAGCCGAGGGCTCGCAAGCGGCCTGGGTGACCCGACGGGTGCGGATTCCGGCCAATTCCGGAAAATTGCTCCTTTTCCGGAATGGTGCATTCGAGTATTCTTTCCCGGCTACTTGAGCCACCGAAGTCCGCGGCGAACAGCCACCCGGAACTGCGGATATCTTTCGGCATCGCCGGCAGATCGGGCAATGAGCGGGTCGGGTGACCCCTTCCATGCCGGCAATTGACAAGTGCTCACAGGCGACAGGTCTTCTGATTGTTCCCACCGGCCAACAACCGGATGGATGGACAGGCAAGTGAACGAAGCAGCGTCGCAATCTGTGTAATGGTCTGGTTCCATTTGGATCGGACATAAACAACCTACACGATGCGGACGCCCTCCCAGCAACTCTGCTGCCAGCGGTTCACGCTCGCGCTGCCCTCGTACCCTCGAAGGTAGTGATCCCTATTTGACCGAAAGAAACAGAATGTCGGAACATATTGAAACTGAATTGCCGGTCGCGACCACAGCAGAATCGCTGGATGTTGCGGAAATTTCCACCATCGCCGCGGAACAGATTGCCATCGAACAGATTGCCATCGAACAGGTTGCCATCGAACAGGTTGCCCCTGAACTGGCAGCTTCTGAACTGGCAGCTTCTGAAGAACTGGTTGCCCTGGAACTGGCAGCCCCGGAAAAGCCTGTTCAGCGAGCTGCTGAGTCCGGCAAAACAGCGATCGATCCTGAACTCACCGCGCTCGTGCAACAGATGGAATTCGAGTTCGACTCCAGCGAGTCTGAACCCGAAGACACACAGGCAGCGACAAAATCCAAAAAGAAGAAAGTCAAAATCGCAACCGGATTCGCTGCTCTCGGATTGCCCGACGAAATTCAGCAGGCCATTCAGAAATCGGGCTACGACACACCCACTCCGATCCAGACAGAAATTATTCCGCACATGCTGGCCGGGCGCGACGTACTGGCCCAGTCGCAAACCGGAACCGGCAAGACGGCGGCTTTTGCACTGCCGATTCTCTCGCGGATCGACATGAGCAAGCAGTACCCGCAAGTCCTGATTCTGGCACCCACGCGGGAGCTGGCGATTCAGGTGGCCGCCTCGTTTACCACTTATGCGAGTTTCATGAAAGGCCTGCAGGTCACCGCGATTTACGGCGGAGCCGACTACGACGCCCAGTTCAGACAGCTGCGCAAGGGGCCCCAGATTGTTGTTGGGACACCGGGCCGCGTGATTGATCACGTGAACCGCGGAACACTGAAGCTGGGTGAAATCAGCTGCCTCGTGCTGGATGAAGCCGACGAGATGCTGAACATGGGATTCCACGAGGATGTCGAATTCGTGCTGGCCCAGACTCCGGCCAACCGCCAGGTCGCGCTGTTTTCGGCTACCTTGCCGCCACCCATTCGTGAGATCGCCAAAAAATATCTGAACGATCCCGCCCGGATTACGATCCAGAACAAAACCATGACTGCCGAAAATACGCGGCAGCGCGCCCTGTTCGTATCACCGCGGGACCGCATCGAGGTCCTGACGCGGATGCTGGAAGTCGAACCAAGCGATGGTGTGATCGTTTTCACCCAGACGCGCGAGGCCTCGGTGGCTGTGGCCGACAAATTGTCCGATGCCGGATTCTCCGCCATCGCCATCAATGGCGACATGGCCCAGAAAGTGCGCGAGCGGACGATCGAGGGTTTCAAGTCGGGCAAAACGAACATTCTGGTTGCCACCGACGTGGCCGCACGCGGCCTGGATGTCAGCCGTGTCAGCCATGTGTTCAAGTTTGATTTGCCACATGACGCACAGTCCTATGTGCACAGGATCGGGCGGACGGGTCGCGCCGGACGAAGTGGCGAAGCAGTAATTTTCATGACGCATTCCCAGCGGGGAAAACTGCGGCATATTGAACGGGTCACCAACCAGCCGGTGGAAATGGTCCAGCCGCCCACGGCCAGGGAAATCAATGCCCTGCGGATCGAACGCTTCAAACAGCGTATCACTGAAACCGCTGCCGGTGCTGACCTGAAAATGTTTCGCGAGATGGTTACGACTTTGGCGGCCGAATCCGGAACGCCGATTGATCTGATCGCGGCCGCCCTGGCGGAAATTGGCCAGCAGGGCCGCTCCTTTTTCGTTTCCGACAAACCCCAACCCAAGCCGCCCGCGAACGAAGGACGCCATTCCGGCGACCGGGGCCGCGACCGGTTCGAACAGAATGACCGGGGGCCGCGACCGGATCGCAACGAATCCGGCGGGTTCGATTCTCGCCCCCGGCGGGGAGGCAAAGGGGACAGCCCATTGGCTCCTCCCGAACCCGGCATGCAGCGCTACCGCATCGAAGTCGGTCGGCGCGACGGCGTGCGGCCCGGCAACATCGTCGGAGCGGTGGCCAATGAAGCCGGAATTGAAGGAGGTTACATCGGCCCCATCAAAATTCACGATTCCTACAGCACCATCGATTTGCCCGAAGGCTTGCCACGCGACGTACATCAAACGTTGCAGAAAACCCGTGTGGCCGGCAAGGAATTGAGGATGAGTGATGCCATCGCCGATGAGGCCGCAGCCTTTCCCCGTCGCGGCAAACATTTCAGTACGCAGCGCCCGGTGGCTGGCAGTCCGCGCGGCAAATTTGCCGGCAAAAAGTCGTTCGGCGAAAAGTCGTTCGGCGACAAAACGTTCGGCGAAAAACCGCGAGGTGACAGGAAATTCGGCGATAAAAAATTCGCCGACAAGAAATTCGGTGACAAAAAGTTTGGAGCCAAATCCCGCGGCAACAAAATAAAGGCGTCCAAAGGACCTGCCCTGAAAGCCAGTTCACCCCTGGCCCAGGGACTGCTGGCCGGAAAACAGAAAAAGTCCAAAGACCCGTCCGCGAACGTGGAAAGCGGCACGGAATAAAAAGCTTTGCGGAATTGATACAGACCGGCACGGAATGGAACGGCCAACCGTGTCGTCCGGTTGATGATTCATCCACTACCTGCCAGGCAAAATCTCTTCGGCCTGGCCTGGCGGCAGTGGAGCCGGAATAGAACGTCCGGATTCTGCGGGGCGGGGAGATTCAATTCCCGGCGCGGGCGGGGTTTCGGTCAGCGACAGCATGCGACTGGCGATGGGGTCGTTGGGATTCCTCGCCAGAGCCGTCTCAAATGCGCGGCGGGCCGCATCGGTGTGACCGAGGTAATGGTAGTGGTAGCCGAGCAGGGCGGCGGTCCAGGATTCGGCCGCAACGTTTGAATCAGCGGGGTTTGAACCAGCGGGGAGGGAACCGCCCAGTGCGTTCCCGCCGGCTGTTTCGCCCGAATCTTTGGCGGACCCGTTTTGCAGCGCGGCCTGTTCCAGCCGCTGTATCTGCGCGACGTAGTCGTTGCGTCCATAGTAATCGCGGAAACTGCTGACCACGGCGCCCCAGCTGTCCTCCGGCAGCGCAACCATGGCCGCATCGATCCGGTTGGCTGCCATCAACCAGTCGCCGTTGGCAAAATGGCACTGCGATGCGAACAGCATCAGCAGGGCGTCGTCGGGGGATTCGACCAGCGCATGTTCGGACTGTCGGGCGGCGGCCGCATAGTCTCCAGCGCGAAACAGCCCGCGGGCTGCGGCGGCGAAACTGTTTCCCGCATCGTGAACTGGAGCGGTTGCATTCTCCAGCAACCTCGCATCCTGCCCAACAGGTTGTGGTACCCAACCGGGGGCAGTCAGCGGTGTTTCCATGGCCGGGATGCCAGCCGCGGGAGGCACCGGTTGCCAGTAGACTTCACCCGCAGTGACCGCGAGGTCGGGTCGATAGAAATTGGACTGGGAATAGTCAAATCCTGGAGTGGGCCCCCGGTAGATTCCCGGACCGGGAAACCAGGGGTCGGCAACCGGCGCGGGAATCAGGACCGCGCCGCCGAAGTTCGGGCTGGGGTAAGGGTCGCCTGCCCAGGCCTGGTTGATCAGCGCTGCGCCAGCGGGCCCAACGGAAATCCCGAAGTTCCGGTTCTGCCAGGAGTAACCCACGCCCCAGGGTGAAACATCGACGAAATGCCGACCGTTGCCCCCACCGCCAGGCCGGCCGCCGCCGTGGTGATTGTTGTTTCCGTGGCCCTGTCCCCGGCCTTGCTGGGCCGTTGCGGGGTGGTCGCTGATGTTCATCACAAGACAGCAGAACGCCAGGGCAAAACAGATTTTTTTGGGCATGGTTGATCGATAATGAAAAAAAGTTGT
>JBGSVU010000020.1:0-2884 GCA_041752775.1 Pirellulaceae bacterium
GGGCGGCGGCGTCGCCTACCCGCCAGACCCAGACTGCCCGTCAGGAGAATCACGGTGCGTAACAGGGCACTGGAGTCGATGAAGCGGTCAAGCAGAAAAACAGCGAGGTACGATACCAGCAATCCGAATGCCGCAGCGCACAATCCTTCAACCAGTTTGACGATCCAGACCCGCCGCTGAAACTGAACCAGTTTCGCCCGCATCCGGACGGGGAGCTGCAACCGGGGCTGTTTGGCAACATCACTCATCGTTCTGTTTCAAAAAAGGCTTTTCACAAGACCTTCAAGACCGACTTTGGCACGACCCACTCTGGACACAGGATAGCATAACCGCAAGACCATTTCCGCAGTGCAAAGCAAAATCCAGGGCCGATCAGAACAGGGAATTATGGCCGATTTGTCCCGGCAATGACAGCTCAAACAGGTAAGCGTTCACGTGTCGATAACACGTTGTCCATGTTGAGGGGGTCAGACCCGTTTTTCAGCGGTACATAAATGGCCCGATTGTTCGCAACCGGCCAAAAACGCGACAGACTCCGGCGCGTGAACGGCTACCTCAAACAGGCGGCTATCCCGGGTTGCCCGGTCCCGGAAATGTCGGCCAGTGAATTTCTCGGGAAACCGTGGATCCAGACTGCAGTCGCCCCCGAATTGTCCGGTGGTTCGGCCAAAATTTCCCAGTCCGCAGCATCCGCCGGACCGCTTCCCCAAAAAACTACGAATTTCTTCGTTGACTTCTACGAAACAGTTCGTATAAAGGGAACTGACGCGGGCGCATCAGCGTCCGGTAATTCAGGGAGACATGAGATGGCCAAAAGAGAACTGCCCAAGCCCACCGATGCCGAACTGGCGATCCTGCGTGTGTTGTGGGAACTGGGACGCGCGACTGTGCGTCAGGTAAACGAACACCTCGAGTCGGAACGCGGGACCGGTTACACGACCACACTCAAGCTGATGCAAATCATGCTGGAGAAAGGGCTGCTGAAACGGGACGACACCACGCACGCGCACATCTATTCGGCGGCCGCGACCCGTGCCCGGACGCAGCGCCAGATGGTGGGTGACGTTTTGGATCAGGTCTTTGGCGGCTCAGCCCAGCAACTGGTCATGCAGGCATTGTCTTCAAAAAAATCTTCGCCAGCCGAACTGGCCGAGATCCGGCAACTTCTGGACGAAATCGAAAGGAACCAAACATCATGAATGCTTTTCTGGAATCGTTTTCGTCGCATCCCTTGGTGGTTGCGGTCGGATGGTCGCTGGTGCATTTCGTGTGGCAGGCAGCGCTGACGGGTATCGCGTTCGCACTGTTGCTGAGCGTGATGCGCCGTTCGGCGGCCTCCAGCCGCTATGTCGTCGCCTGTGCGGGATTGATGCTGATGGCGGCGGCGCCGGTTGTGACTTTTGCCTGGCTGGTGTCTAACGCGGACGCAGAAAGCTGGAACCGCAGGTTACCGGTCGCGGTTGCAGATTCCCGGGTCGCTGTTTCCATGGAGCCGGTTCCGCTTCGGGACGACGGTTTCGGCCAACAGGTTTTGCCAATTCCGGAAAACCGTCCGGCGACGGCCAATGGCGTTGAAACGGTTGAGATCGCGGCGACGACGATGGACTGGCCGGCGGAATGGTCGGCCTGGACAGAGCTGATATTCACTGCATTGCAGCGATGGCTGCCGTGGTGCGTTGTGATCTGGATTGCAGGTGTCATCGGTCTGGCGTTTCGGCTGCTGGTGGGATTGCGCCGGGTCGGGCTGTGGAAACGGGAAGGCAGCGAACTTGCCAGCGGCGAACTTGCCGATGCGGTCAGGCGTTTGTCGGGCCGCATGAATTTGAGACAGAGTGTGCGACTGCTGGAAACCGCCCGAGAAACCGGTCCAGCCGTAATCGGCTGGATCCGTCCGGCGATTCTGGTTCCGGCCAGCCTGTTGTCGGGACTGACGACGAGTGAACTGGAGTCGATTCTGGCTCATGAGCTGGCCCACGTTCGCCGCCACGACTATCTGGTCAATCTGCTGCAAACGGTCGTGGAGACGCTGCTATTCTATCATCCGGCAGTCTGGTGGCTGTCGAACCGGATACGGGCAGAGCGGGAGAATTGCTGTGACGATATCGCTGTTGCGGTTTGCGGCAACCGGGTTGTGTTTGCCAAAGCTCTGGCCCGGATGGAGGAAATCCGCTGTCACGGAGAACGTTTGTCGATTGCCGCCAACGGTGGTTCACTGCTGAACCGCATCCGCCGGATCGTCACACCCCAGCCAGCGACGTCCGGCCCCTGGTGGCCAGCGGGAGCCGTCACGCTGGGATCCCTGATCGTATTGGCTGGCGGATTCTGGATGACGGCCCAGGCCAACTCGCCGCCAGATTTGCCGGAACAGGACCCGCCGGTTGCAGCAACCAACGAATCGGATCGGGACGAAGAAGAGAAAATCAACTTGAGGAAACTGGAAACGGTCCGGACGGATTCCAAAACCGGGATTGAGCAACGGGTTTTTACGGACATCAGCCTTGTGACCCGTAAGGGTGCGGAATCGAACACCGCCTCGCTGGAAATGAAGTATTCCAATGTGATGGCCTACTCGTTCATCCCGGCACGCCTTGCAAAAGAACTCGACGCAGTCGAATGGGGTGAGGTCGATTTTGGTGAGACTCCACCGGCGACGCCGGATTCGCCTCAGGTATTCTTCGACATCAACCCGGACGGTTCAGCGGTAGTCGACCTGACGCAACCGGCTCAACCGTCCGGAAAAACGATTCATGTCCATGAATTGTCGGGCCCTGTCGATGCGGACACGACGATCGTTCCCTATCCCGATGATGCCCTCTGGATTCCCGGCCATTTGGGTTTCTACGGCATGAACCAGAAGGAACAACATCTCTTCAAAATTGTGCGG
>JBGSVU010000021.1:0-5423 GCA_041752775.1 Pirellulaceae bacterium
GCTGGTCATCGTTCTCCACCGATTCGGGCGTGGCGGATTGACCGGAGACGTAGATCGCCTGACGCCTGGTTGCCGAACCCACCAGCGGACAAACGAATGCCCAGTCCGCATTCTGTTGCATGGTGTACAGCGATTCGCCGACAGCCGTGTCGCGCCAGACGTGCAACACGGTCTCGTCGTTGCTGATCGCCTGCCGAATCAGCTTTTCACTGGGCTGAAAACCTCCCGCCAGATCGCGGCGGCTGTCCCAGTGAATGACCTCGATCGCGCCTGCCATCTGGTTCGACTCCGGCACGGCAACGATCGCTGCAGTTTGGGCCCGCAGGACACCGCGCAGAATCAGCCGTGCGAGGGCATCGTACAGCTGGACTTCGGTTCCCGCGCCGGCAATCAGGTTGGGTAATTCGCCGAGGATCTCCAGTCGGCCACGCACATCGCGGTAGTTGATTTTCCGCAAATACTCGTCGGAAAACGATCGCATGTGGACGGGTACCGGAGCATCCAGCGTCACGGCGGCGTGGTTGGGAACCATCCAGAACGCGGTCCGCCCAATCACGAACTTTTCGTTCGGCCCGACAGAAAATTCCCCGGCCTCGTGGCCACGAAAAAAAACCGGATTCCGCGCCGAATCAATCCGCCGGACTTGCAGCCGTCCCCCGCTCAAAGTCAACGTCGCGTGACGCCGCGAAATCTGCGAATCCCACGGCGTGTCCCACGGTGGCGACTGGCGACCGAGCGTCACCTCCGTATTCTCCGGGATCCGTTTTCGCCAGCGGTCGCCAGGCGCGGCCCCTTCTGCAACCAGGTCATACATGATTCAACTGGGCGGACCGATGTGGGAGAGACAAAAAAAATTACTGGGGCGTGAATACAGACCCGATTATAGCGACCGGCCAGAAGGCTGCGGCAGTCGTCCCGCCCTGCGATTTTTTTTGACCCCGGCAAGTTCGCCCGCCTCCAATTCCCACTCACCGCTGCAGGATCATGGCCAGAAAAGAGCCGGGTCGAAACACAAATCGGGGAACATTCGGTAAACTGTGGCGATCAGGTCGCCCGGAATCCGTGCCGGAGACCCACGGGACGTTTCTGCGGTTCACGATTTACAGCCAGAAGGATGTTTGATGAAATTCGGAATGAATCTGTTGCTCTGGGCCGGTGAGCTGAACGAGTCGGTGATGCCCGCCATCGAAATGATCCGGCAAACGGGATATGACGGTGTGGAAGTGCCGCTGTTCAATTACGACCTCGACTACGCGGTATGGGGCCGCCGCCTGGACGACCTCGGACTGGCCCGGACAGCCGTGACGATTCGGGGCGAAGCCGACAATCCCATTTCTTCCGACCCCAAAATCCGCCAGGCCGGAATCGACCAGAATCGCCGCGCGGTGGACTGCTGCGCCGCGCTGGGTGCAACGCACCTGGTCGGTCCGTTTCATTCGGCGCTGGGACTGTTTTCCGGCTCCGGCCCATCCCCTGAAGAATGGAACTGGGGCGTGGATTCGATGCGACCCGTCGCGGAACATGCTGGACAGGCCAAAATCATTCTGGCGATCGAATGCCTGAATCGCTTTGAAACCTATTTGCTGAACACGCACGCTGATTCTGCGCGTTTCGCCCGGGCAGTCGATCATCCCAGCTGCCGGGTCATGTATGACACCTTTCATGCCAACATCGAGGAAAAAAGTGTGACTCAGGCGGTTGCCGACTGCGCCAGTGTGCTGGCCCACGTCCATATTTCCGAAAACGACCGCAGCACACCCGGAGCCGGGAACGTGCGCTGGGACGAGACCTTCGCGGCGCTGGGTGCGGCGGGGTACGACGGCTGGATGGTGGTCGAAGCGTTTGGTTTGGCGTTGCCCGAAATTGCTGCGGCCACAAAGATCTGGCGCAGAATGTTCGAAAGCGAGGAACAGTTGACCCGGGACGCGCTGCAGTTCATGAAATCCATGTGCGACAGACATTGCCGGTAGATCATGACCGTTTCCTGCGGCCCCGAAACGGCCCGCCAGCGGCTGACGCTAAAGGCCTTCGCGGCGATTTCCGTTTTCGTCGTAACGCATCAGGCCGAAATAGAAAAATGCAAACAGGGAAATCGGCAGGCTGCAAATGAAAACCGGATTGACAAACCACGCCGCCGCGAGGGCCATCAGATTCAACCCCAGCCAGAAATACCAGGTGTCCCTGAGCAAAACCGCGTATCGTTTCATTCGTCGGAAATCTCTGGAAACCAGAACAGAAAAAGTGGCGTGGTGTCGCGGTGAAAAACCCTGTCCGATTTTGCCCGAAGTGCAGTTTCAGCGGCGTGTTGATTTACTGGAAACCACAACAACCAGAACAACAGCCGCCCGGGCAGCCCCGTCCATACCGTGTAATCAGACAGATTTAACTTAAAACCGGTTTGGCTGGAAGGCAGCTTCCCGGCCGGCAAGAAAGTGCTCCCCGAATGGACAATCAGCTGAACAACAAACCCCTCGCCATCGAAACCGCAGGGCTGACCCGTTTTTTCGGAACCCAGTGTGCGGTCAACCAAGTCAACCTGCAGGTGGAGTCGGGGACTTTTTTCGGATTTCTTGGCCCCAATGGGGCGGGCAAGTCCACGACGATCAAAATGCTGACCGGACTGCTGGAGTCGAGCAGCGGATCGATCCGGGTACTGGGTTTGGACCCGGCCAATCGTTCCGAAGCCCTGCAGATCAAACGCAGGATCGGCGTCGTCCCCGAGAATCTGGCGCTTTTTGAGAACCTGACGGCGATGGAGTATCTGACGTTTGTGGGGCGCATGTTTGGACTGGACCGGGACACGATCCGCAGCCGCTCGGCCGAGTTGCTGACTCTGCTGGGGCTGGAACGTGAAGTCAAAAAACTGGCGCTCGAATACTCGCACGGCATGCAAAAGAAACTGGCCCTCGCCGCTGCGATGTTGCCCGATCCGGACCTGCTGTTTCTGGACGAACCCTTTGAAGGTGTGGATGCGGTCACATCCCGTGTGATTCGCGATATGCTGGCCGGTTTTGTCGAACGGGGCTCCACCGTTTTCCTTACCTCGCACGTGCTGGAAATTGTCGAGCGGCTGTGCACGCACGTTGGCATCATCGCCAACGGAGTGCTGGTCGAACAGACTTCCCTGGCCGCGCTGTCCCAGGGCCGAACGCTGGAACAGTGCTTTCTGGAAAAGGTCGGTTCTCCGGAGTCGGTTTCCCAGAAGCTGAGTTGGCTGGAAGGAGGCCGGTCGTGAATCCACGGCAATGGGCAACTCTGGTCTGGTTGCGATGGCGCATGCTGGTGAACCAGATCCGGCGGCAATCCACCCTGACGCGAATTTATTCGGTGGTGATGCTGTCGCTGGCGGCGCTGTCGTCGCTGTCGGCATTTGTTTCCACCCTCGCGTTGGCCGGCTGGATTTTTCCGGCGGAGGTTCCCGGGTGGCTGGTGTTTGCCGTCGATGGTTTTGTCGCCGCGTTTCTCTTCAGCTGGTTTTGGGGGGTTGTGGTCGACCTGCAACAGTCCCAAGTCCTGTCGCTGGACAAATTTCTGCATCTGCCCGTTTCGACGCGCGGCATTCTGGTGATGAACTACGCCAGTTCGCTGTTGAGCCTGAACCTGCTGTTTTTCGGACCGACGTCGCTGGCTCTGGCGCTGGTGATGGCCGGACGTTATGGCGGATGGATGTGGCTGGCTCCGCTGTTGCTGCTGGCGTTCTATTTCATGATCACGGCGATGACGTGGCAGTTCCGGGGATGGCTGGCATCGTTGATGGCCGACAAGCGGCGACGCCAGACGATCATCGCACTCGGCAGCAGCGCTTTGATCGTGGTCGCATTTGCGCCGCAGTATCTTCTTGGAAAATTTGATTCGGACAAGGAAGACCGGAAAAAATCGGCCATCGCCGTCGCCCGACAGGATCTGGAACAGCAGCGTCAGGCGGGCACGATTACAGCCGATGAGTTCGACGAAAAAAAAGAACTGCTCGATCAGGAACGGGACCGCCAGCGAAATGCCCGGCTGGCCCGGTTCGCCAGCTGGGTCCGCACCGGGAACCGGGTCCTGCCACCGGGATGGATGGCGGAAGGAATTGAATCGGCAGGGCAGGGTCGGGGCTGGATCTCACTGGCCTGTCTGGCCGGAATGCTGTCGATCGGCAGCGTTTCACTCGTACGGTCGATGAAGACCTCGATGCGCCTGGTGCGGGGTGGATTTGACAAACAGTCGTGGCGGGTCAAAACGAAAATTGCCAGTGATGCCGACGACCGGAATGCTGGCACCGGTCATCACGGCATGGCGGGCGACGGTCCGGCTTCCCTGCCGGCCACCCCACCGCCCAACTGGATCGAATGGAACTGGCCGCTGCTGAACCAGCCCCAGGCCGCGATTGCCAGTGGCACGCTGAGGGGACTGTCGCGGATGGCCTCAGTCAAACTGGCGATGGTTTGGCCAGTGCTGATTCTGATTTTTGTCGGCGGCACGGCCACGATGGGAAAAAAGCTGGAGATGCCCATCGACCTGCGCGCCGTGACCGGTGCCGGCATCTGTTTCTTCATCATGATGGGGGCAACCCAGCTGATCCAGAATCAACGAGGTAGGTACGGTGTTGCTGAGTGATGTGATGCAATACATCCATTTTTAAGGTGTTTTGTGAATCAGTACAACTTTACAAGTGTCCTGTAACCGTGCAGAATATGGCAGAAAGGGACACCGGATGGGACACCTACCGAACAAGCCGAAGATCGTCAGAAAACACGCCCAAAACCAGCTCGCCAGTATCTTTTAACGCGATCCTCTGGAGTTGCTTTATCGCGTCGATGCGGGCCGCCATAGTCGCATCAATAGGCGAAGAAACGACAGACACCAGCCCACCACCTGGCCGGAACAACCCGATCCGGAGTTGGCAAACCCGGAATTCTTCGGCCATGCTTGTTTGGTAATACTGGCGGTATCCGCAACTGGATCGAGCGAGGATCAGATACCGGCCACGGTGGAGGAACGGGCGCCGAGAAAACTCTGCCGGCGTCAGTGGATCAGCGAGTAAATCGCGAATTCTGACGACTCTGGCTGATTTTGGTTGGAAGATCAAGTCGCTATCGATTCCCGACTTTTCCGGATAGTGAAATTGAAGATTTTGGCCGATTTGCAGCATTTTCGCCCCCTGAAAATTGAACTTCCAGTTCGCTAGCATGATCGGCAAAATGACATCTTTGGTCCGTTTTCTGAAATTTTTCGGGTTTTTTTCCGAATTGCTTTACCTATATATTTATTTGGGTATAATCACGCATGGCAAGCAACGAGCGAGCCAACCACAGGCCGTGACAGGCCGCAACTTAACCGGAGGAACGAAAATGACGAACGCAACTGGAGTCGAACAAGTCGCCGACATAAAAGCCGCAGCCGCAGAATTGTTCGACTCGGAAAGCGGGATTTGCTGTGAC
>JBGSVU010000022.1:0-10209 GCA_041752775.1 Pirellulaceae bacterium
CCGATTCCCCGTAACACACTGTCTGTTGGTGGCAGGATTTGGTGGTGCATAGGGTTTTCTGGTGAATCAGACAGGTTCGCGTTTGGCACAGATCGCCGAAGCGGCAGGTTGAAATACCATTTTTTTTGAGGGATAATCGGCTGTTGGGCAGGACACACGGTCCCGGTTTGTAATAGTTAGAGCCTAAACCAATAGGGGGCAGACCCCTGGAAAGGCCGAGAGGGTCAGCCCCCTTTGGGGGCAGGCTCTCAAAGTGTGCCAGTTCCCTCCGATGGCCTCCCGTTCCGCTTTAAACTGAGGAAGAGTCGATGCGGCTTTGTACGCGACTGGGGTTTCTGGCTGTAATTCTGCCGACAGCACTGGTAACAGGGTTCAGCCTGGTTCTGGTGGATCGCGTTTCTGGACAGGAGGCCGGGCCGCCCGCCGAGGAATCCGTTTCTTACGCCCGCGACATTCGCCCGATTTTTCAGGCCCACTGTATGGGGTGCCACCAGCCGGCCAAACAGGCAGGCGATTACCTGATGACTGATTTTGACGCGATGCTCGCTGGAGGCGAAAGTGGCGAGGCCGCGATTGTTTCGGGTCACCCCGACGACAGCTGGCTGGTGGATTTGATCACTCCGACCGATGGCGTGGCCAGCATGCCGCAGGACCGCTCACCGCTGGGTGTTTCGGAAATCGGACGGATTCGTCTCTGGATTGAACAGGGAGCTGTTAATGATTCGCAGAAGTCCGATTTTCCATTTGATTTGGAGAATCCGCCGCGCTATTCGCGGCAACCGGTGATTACATCGCTGGATGTTTCTCCGGATGGAACATTGCTGGCGGTTAGCGGCATCCATGAAGTCATTCTGTGCGAATCCAGCGGCGGAAAAACGGTGCGCCGTCTGATCGGCCGCTCTCCGCGAATTGAATCGGTCAGTTTTTCTCCCGACGGAAAATCGGTGGCCGTGGCGGGTGGCCAGCCTGGCGAGTTTGGGGAGTTGCAAATCTGGGACGTCGAATCGGGTGAACTGAAACAGTCGGTGTCGTTCACCGGCGATACGCTTTTCGGTGCCAGCTGGTCTCCGGACGGAAGGCAGGTGGCATTTGGTGCGACCGACAATACCGTGCGGGCGATTGATGCGAACTCCGGAAATCAGGTGCTGTTTCAGAACGTGGCCGAAGACTGGATTCGCGATACGATTTATTCGGTGGATGGATCGCATTTGATTTCCGTGGGTCGCGACATGACCTGCAAATTGACTGAAGTCGCGACAGGGCGTTTTGTCGACAACATTACCTCGATCACTCCGGGAATCCTGAAAGGGGGCATTTCCAGCGTTGCGCGACATCCGGAACGCGACGAGATTCTGATTGGCAGTGCCGATGGCATCCCAAAACTGTATCGCGTCTTTCGCGAAACCAAACGCGTGATTGGCGATGACGCCAACCTGATTCGCCAGTTTCCGCAGATGCCCGGCCGGATTCAGGCGGTTGCCATCTCGCAAGATGGAAAAAAGTTCGCCATGGCCAGCGGGATCGATGGAGAAAGTGAGATTCGGGTTTTTTCCGCCGAATTCGACACGACCGTTCCCGAAGACATCCGCGCGATCAACTCCAAAGTCAACCACTCCCCGGAAGAAAATCAGCGGCTGCAGCAGTTCCTGACGAGCGATATCAACCAGCTGGCGATCACTCCGGTTTCTGGTGTATCGCTCTATTCGCTGGTGTTTTCAGCCGATGGGCAGCGGCTGTTTTCCGCCGGATCAGACGGGATTATCCGGGAAATTGACGCCGCAACGGGCACTGTGGCGCGCACATTGGCTGTTTTTGATTCAACAGCGTCAACGGAAACCCGCGTTGCTGAACTGCAGCAGCGGCTGCCGGTGTTGCCCGATGGCAGGGAGGGCAGTCCGTCACTGTCGGAAGTTCCTGCGACTGAAAAACTGGTTGTGACACCGTCTGAAATTCATTTCGACTCGCCAGCCCGCTATGCCCAGCTGGTGGTTCGCGCCACGTTTGAAAACGGGTCACAAATCGATGTGACATCGTTGTGCAGCATGGAAGGTGCGGAGAACATCGTCGCGGTCAATTCCAACGCGATCGCCGAACCGGTCGCCAGCGGCAGTGGCGAAATCATCGTCACTTTCGGTGGTCATTCGGTTGCAGTCCCCGTGACGTGCTCGCTGGAAAATCCCCCGACCGTTGATTTTATTCGCGATGTGAACCCGCTGTTGGGCCGGGTTGGATGCAATTCGGGGACCTGCCACGGTTCACAAAACGGAAAACGTGGCTTCAAGCTCTCCCTGCGCGGCTATGATCCGGTATTTGACATTCGGGCGCTGACGGATGATCTGGCTTCGCGACGGGTCAACGTTGCTGCGCCCGACGAAAGTCTGATGCTGCTGAAAGCGACCGGCCAGGTTCCCCACGAGGGTGGCGCGGTGATCCAGCTGAATGACAAGAACTATTCGATCATCCGGCAGTGGATTCAGAATGGGGCTCAGCTCGACCTGTCGGTTCCACGCGTTACAGCGATCACGATCGAGCCGCAGTTGCCGGTATTGCCCGACGCAGATTTCCGCCAGCAGATGCGCGTCGTCGCGACCTGGTCCGACGGCACGACGCGCGACGTCACGCGCGAAGCGTTTTTGGAGAGTTCCGATCTCGAGGTCGTTACCACCAATGCGGTGGGGCAGGCGATTGCCCGTCGGCGCGGGGAGGCTGCGATTCTGGCCCGTTACGAAGGGGCTTTCGCCGCAACCACCCTGACTGTGATGGGGGAACGGCCCGGATTTGTCTGGAATGAGCCGCCGGCCCACAACAGAATCGACGAACTGGTCGCACGGAAATGGGAGCGGATGAAAATTGTGCCCTCCGGACTGTGTAACGACTACGAGTTTCTCCGGCGGATCCATCTTGATCTGACCGGGTTGCCTCCCGACGCCGGGACGATTCGCTCGTTCGTCGCCGACCAGCGGCCAACCCGGGAAAAGCGCGACGCGATGATCGACGCCCTGATCGGCAGTCCGCAATTCGTCGATCACTGGACGAACAAATGGTCGGATTTGTTGCAAGTCAACGAAAAATTCCTCGCGAAAGAAGGCGCAGCGAAATTCCACGACTGGATTCGCGGGCAGATTGACAGCAATGTGCCTTACGACCAGTTCGTACGCTCGGTGGTCACGGCCAGCGGGTCGAATGCCGAATCACCGGCGGCGGCGTACTACAAGATTCTTCGCACGCCGGAAGATTTGATGGAAAACACAACCCATCTTTTTCTCGCCACACGATTCAATTGCAACAAATGTCATGATCACCCCTTCGAACGCTGGACCCAGGACCAGTATTACCAGACCGCAGCCTGGTTCGCGCAGGTCGACCGGCAGCGGGACCCGGCCAGTGGCGACCGCAACATTGGAGGCAGCGCGGTCGAATCGGCGACTCCGCTGTTTGAAATCATCGGCAATTTGACTTCGGGCGAAGTCATTCACGATCGAACCAAACTGGTGACGGCTCCGGTGTTTCCGTTTGAAAGCAACGTCAGCCCGAATCCCGAGGCCCCGCGCCGCGAACAGTTCGCCGAATGGCTGACGTCGCCAGACAATCCGTACTTTGCCTCCAGCCACGCCAACCGGTTGTGGGGATACCTGTTGGGAACAGGATTGATCGAGCCGCTGGATGACATTCGGGCCAGCAACCCTCCGACCAATCCGCAGTTGCTGGAATTCCTGACCCGGGAGCTGATCGACCACGATTTTGATTCGCGGCATTTGATCCGCATGATCTGTCAGTCGCGGACCTATCAGCTGTCCGTCGCCACGAATCCGCTGAACGCCGATGACCACACGAACTATTCGCACGCCCTGCCCCGCCGGCTGCCAGCCGAAGTCCTGTATGACGCGCTTTATTTTGTGACCGGCAGCCAGACGCATTTTCCGGGCGAGAAACCGGGGCTGCGCGCCGCACAACTGCCCGATGCCGGTGCGAAACTGCCCAGCGGGCTGCTTGCGACACTCGGCAAACCGGTGCGGGAAAGCGCCTGTGAATGCGAGCGGGCCAGCGACATGCATCTGGGTTCGGTTCTCGCTCTGGTCAGTGGCCCCGACCAGACGGAAGCCATCAACGACAGCGACAACGCCATTGCCGGACTGGTTGGAGCGGTTGCCGATGACGGCCAACTGGTCAACGAACTTTATTTGCGGATTCTGAATCGCGAGGCCACCAGTGAAGAGCGCGCTGCCGCGTCAGCGGTTTTTGCCGAGATCAGCACCGACCATCAGCGTCTGATCACCATGCGTGACCGGCGAGCCGCCGAAGTGGCTCCGGAATACGCGCGGCTGGAACAGATCCGCGAGGAAAAACTGGAGGCGGCACAGAGTGATTTGCAGAGTTATATGGAAGTAACCGATCCGGAACTTCCTGGTCGCGAAGCGGCTCACGCTGCCCGGCTGGCCGATTTGCGCAACCGGATCAGCCAGTTCGACTCCACGCTGGATGAGCAACTGCTGCAATCGCGTGAGGATCACCTGGCGACGCTGCAATGGCATGCGATTCTGGCCAGCGAGTTGTCCCAAAGCAGTGGCGGCGAAATCAAACGCCTGCCCGACCGTTCGATTCTGGCGAGCGGGAACCGGGGCAACACGACGACCGCGGTTGTCGCCGCCACCGACCTGCCGCGAATCTCGGCCATTCGGCTGGAAGTTCTGGCGGCCGACGATTTGCCTGGTCGCGGACCGGGGCTGGCACCCAACGGGAATTTCGTGGTGCATGAATTCACTGTCGAAATGGCGACGCCCGACGCGCCGGATGAATGGAGAACAGTCCCTCTTGTGTTAGCGATGGCCGATTTTTCCCAGGACGGATTCGATGTTTCCAACCTGGTCGATGGCAATCTCACCGAAACGGGCTGGGCTGTTGTTCCTGAGACCGGAAAGACTCATTGGGCCACTTTCCAGCTGGTGTCGCCACTGGCTCCTGTTCCCGGCACGCGCCTGAGATTTTCGCTGGCGCAGAATTATCGCAGCGACGACCAGCATCAACTGGGCCGTTTTCGCATTTCGCTCACGCCCAGCGTATCCGCCGTGGGTTTGAGCGTTTCCGAAGAAGTGCTGGAGTTGTTGTCGGCGGATCCGGCCGGATGGAACGACGACCAGCGAAACCGCCTGCGGGAATATGTCCGGGCCGGAAGCCCGCTGTTGGTGTCGCTCCGGTCGCAACTAACGATGGCTGAGGTGCCACTGCAAGTCGATCCCGGTATAGTGCAGCGCCGCGAGCTGGTCCAGCACTATTCCGTCATCACGCCGCGCGATGCGGAGCTGGTTCGGCTGGAACGGGACGCCGAACAGAGCCAGCAGCAGCTGGATGAGTTCCGAATGACCGCAGCCCAGGATTTGACCTGGGCGCTGATCAACAGTTCCGCTTTTTTGTTCAATCACTAACGGCCTGTCCCAAAAGTGGTCAATCTCCTTTTGGGAAAGGCTCTCAAAGGCCAGTTACCATGTTCCGAATCGTAGGCGCAAAAGCCAAAGACCTGTGCGATCCGCATTTGGCACCGACCCGCCGTGACATTCTGCGTGTGGGCGGTTCGGGCATGCTCGGGCTGTCACTCGGGTCGCTGCTGAAACTGCAGTCGGCCAGTGCCGGCGAAAGGTCCGGACGTGCGACGCGCGAGCGACCGGGGTGGGGCAAGGCCAACAGCATCATCATGGTTTACCTGCAGGGCGGCCCCAGTCATATCGATTTGTGGGACCCCAAGGAAAACGTTCCCGATAATGTGCGGAGCGTTTTCAGTCCGATTTCGACGAAGATTCCCGGTATCAAGTTCACCGAGAATCTGCCCAAACTGGCTGAACTCAACGACCGTTTCACCATGATCCGGTCGATGAGCTATTCGCCCAACGGGTTGTTCAACCACACCGCGGCGATTTACCAGATGATGACCGGGTATACGACCGACAAGGTCAGCCCGTCGGGTCAGCTGGAACCGCCCAACGCCAGGGACTTTCCGAATTTCGGATCGCATCTGGTCAAAATGCGTCCGGTTGAGGAGCCGATGCTGCCGTTTGTCATGTTGCCACGACCGCTGCAGGAAAGCAACGTGATTGGCAAAGGAGGCACGGCCGGATTCCTCGGCAAGGCCTTTGATCCCTACACGCTTTATCCTGATGGCGACGACCTCGACAACAGCAAAATGAACCGTGTCAGGATCGACGACCTGAAACTGCCCGATGATGTTTTTTCAATTCGGCTGCAGCGGCGGGCGAAGTTGCGGGAACTGGTCAACCGCCAGATGCCGGAAATGGAACGCGCCGTTGAGGATTTCAAACTGGACGAACACTACAACCAGGCGTTGAGTCTGGTGGTATCGGGACGGGCCCGCGATGCCTTTGACCTCTCGCGTGAGGACGACGCGATGCGCGACCGCTACGGGCGAACCACGTTTGGGCAAAGTTGCCTGATGGCCCGCCGGCTGATCGAAGCCGGCACGCGGGTTGTCGAAGTCGTCTGGCCCAAGGTCGCCAATTCAGACAACCACTCGTGGGACCAGCACAAGGATTTGAGCAAGCGGTTGAAAGACCAGTCGGCGCCCATGTTTGATACGGGCATTTCGGCCCTGATCTCTGACCTGGATGAACGCGGAATGCTGGAGGACACCCTGCTGGTCGTCGTCGGCGAATTTGGCCGCAGCCCCCAGCGCGGCGTCAGTACATCGGGCAACGACAACGACGCCGACGGACGGGACCACTGGCCGTACTGCTACACCGGACTGGTCGCCGGTGCCGGCACGCATCGGGGGCTGGTTTACGGGAAATCGGACCAGACGGCTTCGGCGCCGCTGGAGAACCCTGTGCATCCAACGCAGTTGCTCGCGTCGATTTATCACGCTTTTGGAATCGATCCGGAGACGATGGTGATGAACCATCTGAACCAGCCTCGCGAACTGGTCAAGGCCCAGGCGATTACCGGGTGGTTCGCCTGATCGCCTGGGGGATTCCCGCTCCGGCAAAGGGCTGTATGGATGGCGGGTGCGCACCTGGACGGGTTGCTCGGGACTGTCGGACAGCCTAACAGGCTCAGCTCACCACCAGCTGTGCGACGGGATACTGTCCCATTCCCCGTGACATGGCCACGATCAGCTGGGACAGGGTGATTCGGCCGATGATTCGACCGCGGTCCACGACGTTGCAGGCCTCGCGATGCTGGCTGGCCAGCCAGCCCGCAACGGAGCTGACGGACAGGGTCGCTGGAACCGAATCCACATGGCGGATATCAGCTGCCTGATCCAACTGCCATCGCGAATCATCGAATTGGGAAGTAGTGGACGCGATGGGATTTGGGTTGCCCATTCCTGTGCGCACCATTTCTGCGCGCGCCGCCAGATAGACAAAACCCGCCACCAGTACCAGCATGAAATTGCCGGAGAACAGCCCCAGCAAACCCAGTCCAACAGCCGACACCTGTCCCACGGTTGCGGCAATTCTGGTTGCGGATGCATGGTTCATGATCATCGCCAGCAATGCCCTCAGGATCCGGCCCCCGTCCATCGGAAAGGCCGGGATCATGTTGAACAGGACCAGCGCAACGTTGACCAGTCCCAGCTGCCAGAAAAAATGGCCCGCCGGCGACGATCCGCTGACCGATCCGACAGTCAGAACGGCAAAGATCAGCGTCGCGATGGCAACATTGACCAGCGGTCCCGCAGCAGCAATCCAGAGTTCCTGCAAGGGATCTTTCGGCATCCGCGTCAGCGCCGCCACACCTCCAATCGGCAACAGGGTAATGTCATGTGTGGCGATGCCAAACTGGCGGGCCGCAAGGGCATGTCCGATTTCATGGAACAGTACGCATGCAAAAATGGCAGCGACGAAAATGAGGGTCGTCACGGCAGCGACGGACCCTCCGCCCGTCACCAGCCCGGACAAAAAAATCCAGGCCGCGAGCAGCAGCATCGTCCAGTGGACGCGGATCTTTATCCCGAAAAGTCTGCCAATTTCACTGGAATTGCGAAACATCGAGTGGAAGCCTTTGCAAAAAAACAGGTCTTTGAAATGGGTGCCGCATCACTGGACCAGCAACTGGCCCGTTGTCGGCGAATTTCAAAGCGCAACTGCAAAGTGCAATTTCTGTACCATCGGCGTGTTTGCCACGGGCGCGACCGGATGTTGTCGCCCTGCCAACGCAGAAACCTGCGGCAAGAGATGGCGCTGCCCTGGTGACTATTGGCGTTGGGGCGTATCGCGGAGGATTCACGGCGTGAGGCAAAATGCCCCGGTGAGGCAGCGGTGAACATTTGGTTTGTGTTCGTTGGTTTCCCTGCCGGAACAACCGGCCGGGCTCCCCAAAAAAATGGCACTGTCCGGCTGCATCACAGAGGTGATTCCTGCCCTGGAAATGTTTATCCTGACAAGGACCTGGCTTGTCGGTTGGCGCAGGTTTTCGTTCCAGTCGTGGCATTCTGAAACGGGAAGGAGGAGAAAATCATGGCAAAGAAGCAGGCGGAATTACCGTTCGACCTGACGGGTTGCAAGGTGACTGGGCTGGAATGGCCCAAAGGTGGTATGCGACTGATTCTCGGCGGAACAACGGATGCGGGTCAGAACGTCGAAGGAGCTCGGGTTACTTTTGAACGGGTTTCCAACCTGGAGCCGGTGCATACTTTTTTGACGGCCTCTTTAAAGTACCTTCCGGAGAAAAAGGGGCGGATAGCCGAGTACTGCTATGGGGGCAACCCGTGCGTCTGCCGGCACGCCTGACACAGTTGAGTTCAGGTCGCCCGGCCAGGATTTCGTATGCCGACAAGGTGTACACGAACTACTATGGCGCGCCGCGCGCAACGTCGGTGGAGAGTGTATTTCTTCTGGCGCTTGCGGCACCGCGATTTCGCGATCGGCCTGCGTTTCCAGTTGTTTGCAGGCGCGTTGCCTTTGTCGGGCAGCAGGGAAACGCGGTTGGCGATGCGGAAACTTCCGTGGCACAGCCACTGTCATTTGAGACGATCGAGCCCTTGGCCCGGCGGTTCGCCGAGTCTGATCTGAATGGCGATGCCGAACTCGCCACCAGTCTGTTGACGCCAGCTGCCCAGAAGCGACTCGCGCGTTCGGGACTCGGGAAGTGGCTGTCGCGCGGCTGGAAATATGCCATTCGGGAATTGGGCAGTCCGGAAGCGGCAGTCGCCGAAACCCTGAGGCAGCTGACAGTCGAGCCACCGCAGGAAGAGGAACCCGGAGGCGTTTCAATGCGAGACCTGGCACCGGATGTTCCATTCGAATCCGTGCGAGGCGTGCTGTTGGTCTATCCCGGCGATCCAGAGTGGGATATCGATGGAATGTTTACGCTTCATTTCGTGGAATGGAATGGTAAACCACGCATTGGATTCGTGTCGTGACAGCTTGAGGCACTGGTCCAGGCTGCATTGTCATGGCGACAAGGCTTTAAACGCCCGCTTGTTTTGCTGGATTGGCGGCTGGTACGGCTTGCGGTATCATGCCCACCACGATACCCGGGTGGAATCGACCGAACATTTTGAAAACGACCGTCGGGAGATTCGTTTTTCTGTCTGCGGACCAACACGATTCCATGAACTTGCCTGAACCTGTCGTTGTTTTTGTGCTGGCCGTCCTGCAGGGCGTGGCCGAATTCCTGCCGATCAGCTCGTCGGGGCATCTGGTTGTGGTGGGTGAGTTGCTGGGCAGCACGGGTGGAGCCGGGTTGAATGTGGTTCTTCATTTTGGAACGCTGGTTTCGATTGTGGTTTTTTACCGCCGTCGCATTCTGGAACTGTTGAAGTCGGATCGCCGCGTGATTCCGTTGCTGGTTGTTGGAACGATTCCGGCAGGAGCGATCGGTGTCTTTATCAAGAAGTCGCACGAGTATGGCGCTCCGAGGATCGACTGGATTCTCGAAAATTCACTGCTCGCCGGTTTTATGCTGGTGATGACCGGGTACATGCTGCTGTTGCTGAACCGGCTGAAAGGCGGCGAGGACGAGTACCAGAGCATTGGAGTGGGACGGGCGCTGCTGATCGGAATCGCCCAGGCCGTGGCCCTGCTGCCGGGGATCAGCCGCAGTGGTGCGACGATCGTGACCGGGACGGCGTGTGGCATGACGCGTCTGTCGGCGGCAACCTGGTCGTTTCTGCTGGCGATCCCCGCCATTGGCGGAGCGATGTTGCTGGAACTGCTGGATATTGTCCAGGGCGAAACGGCAATCCAGACGGCTCCGCAG
>JBGSVU010000023.1:0-6448 GCA_041752775.1 Pirellulaceae bacterium
CGCCGCCGCTGCAATCGTGAAATCGAACGACTGAACAACCTGTTCTGCAGACTCAAACGTCCATCGGTGGATGAACTGTACGCAATCTGACTTGCCGCGAACCGTAAAGGCGTTGTCTGTTTCAATTGGCTTGCGACCCCAGGACAAAGCAAGGGAATTAGCAAGTGAAATCGAAACCGCCTTGTCTCCGGCGAACAGGTCGATGTCGTTTACTGGTTCGTTGGCAATGCAGCTCCGGATAAAACCTCCGGCCAGAACAACTCCTGGGTTGTCCGTTATTATTTTTTGGACGCTCTTATTGAGCCGACGCAGAATCCACGACATGCTCATGGGATCGATTTTGCTGGTCTTCATGGCATCACCTCTGCCCGCAGGTCGCCACTTGTTGCCTCTGCCGTGAAGATGATGATCTTGCGTTCCTTCGCCAGCTGGCAGACGTAAGCCCGGTTGTCTGGATCCAGTGATTCCCAAGCCTCCTGGCAGACCGGCAGAACCGAACCGGCGGGAAGGAAACGAGCCACCAGGTCCAGAGCGATCCGCCAGCGCTCCCCGTGAGACAGTTCCGAGAATGGCTCTCTGCCCCGGTCGGTTTCGACGCAAAGCCTGCCATCGTGGACTTTAATCAAGTCAAACCCGGCATTGATCAACGCCTGTTCCAGAACGCTGTCCGTCGATCTGGCGAGCGTCCGCAGGTGTTCGGCCTGTTTGCCGATCTGGTCCGATTCGTTCGCCAGCACGGCGGACCGTTGCCTGGTCGCGATTGCACGGCGGACCGTATCGCCGACCTGCAGGGCCTGACGGGCTGACGCCTTCGCCAACTGCAGTTCCGTCAATTCCTTTTCCGTGATTGGCGTGCGATGTCCAGACTCAACGATCTTCTGCCATTCCAGCAGGCTGTCCGCTTGCTTCTTCGCGAACCGCAGCCGGTCCGCCGCAGATTCCTTCAGTGCGTTCAGGCGGTTGCCTTCCGCGATGCAGCGGTTATGCCGCTCTTTGGCGTTTTCCAACTCGACTTTGGCTGATTTCAAGTCCGATTCCCACTCTGCCAGCTTTTTGTTCACCGCACCGACAGATTCGATAGCAGACTGGAGGTCGATTTCAGCAGCTTGAGTCTCCCGAACCTGCCTGACAGCCTGCAGGTAGCGTTCATTCGCGGTCGCGTCTTCATCCCGCTTTGCTTCTGCCCTGGCCAGCGCGGTCGTTGCTTCATCGAGATTGGCGTCCAAGACAACCTGATTGTGCGGGGCCGTCAGATCAACGTCCGCGATCGATTTGTCCAGCGTGGCCGATTCCGTGGACTTGCTGGCCGCGATGCGCTCTTTCGCCAGCGCTGACTCATGCAGCCGCCGCCGAATCCTGTCGGCAGATTCAACCGGATCATCGTCGACCAGCGCCTCGATGGCGATCAGGTCCGCAGACTCTCCGATCAGCTCCGCCCACTCTTTTCCGGTGACTTTGATTCCGGCCAGACGGATCAGGGTTTCCAGACGGCGCCGGTCTGCTGCCATCGGATCCTTCAGGCCTGGATCAACCAGTTTCGACGGATCATGGCCCCCCAGTGATTCACAGACCAGTTCGCCCCGCGCCGTGTTGCTGCGACCAAGCCTGACAGTCACTCCCAGACCGTCGATTTTGCCACTCGGCACCCCGTCCGAATTGCGCAGAGTTTTGCGCGTCGTTCCGTTGTAGAGCGATTCCACGCCAGCCAGCGCGTGAGATTTCCCGGACCCGTTTTGACCCCGCAGAACCACTACACCACCACCATCCGGAATCGGGATCGTGAGGTGTTCGATTGGCCCGACGTTGTCCAGTTCGATTGACTTTGGTGATTTTTCAGTAATACTCATTTCAGCTTCCTTTTCGTGTGCCCGTCTGCGTTCCACCGCAGGCGGGTTTTTTGTTGGTTACCAGAACGACTTCAATACCCACACTTCCAGATAGCCGACCAGCGTCAGCACCAGGACGATTGCGATTTGCATCACCAGATCGATGCTTGATGGTTCAGCGATTTCCGGGTCGGTTTCCATCGACTTCCGGAACGACTCTTTGATCAACGCGATTCGCCGTTGCGCGATCAGCCGTTCGGATGCCGGGATGTGATCAGCGGCCCGCAGATCAGCTTCCACCTGCCACAACTCCCAGACGTGTACGGTCCGCAGATAGTGGCCGGGGATGTTGACCAAAACCAGTTCGTTTTTCCGCTCGACTTCCACCGGTTCGTAGTTCGAGATCGCTACCATCGATCGATAACTCCTGTTTGAAAAAAATGGGCATCATGCCCCGCCGTCCCCGTCCCCGTACCCGTCCCCGTCCCCGTACCCGTCCCCGTACCCGTCCCCGGACCCGTCCCCGTCCCCGGACCCGGACCCGTACCCGTACCCGGACCCGTTTGCGGCGCGCTGAATTCGGTCGTTGCCTGAACAGTCAGCAGTGCTCCCGGCAATCATTCCGTCGTGCGATTCCACCCATTCGGCAACGCCATTGAAACAGGCACCGCCATCAAGCACATCGCACACAGTCACGACCGGCAAATAGTGTGGCCAGGTCATTTCGCGGACTCCCACGATTCAGCAGCCACTTCGGTGACCTCGAAAACCGCCGTTACCTTCCGCACTTCGATGTTCGCGCGGGCCGAAATCTTGCTTCGCGATGTCGGCCCGGTTTCCGCCAGCTCCATCACCCCGCGAGTCGTGCCAAACGCAATCGCCATCCGTGCATTTTCCAGCTTGACGGCGTCGCTAGAAGTGTCGGTCGCATAACCGAAAAAGACACCGCGATGTTCCGTGCAAACAATGACCGGCCTCAATACTTTCTTTGCCATTTCAAGAACCTTTCGTTTTAACCTCGGTAAAAAAATGGGCATCATGCCCGGGTCACATCCGTGTTGCCGGTCCGACCGACACACCTTCTGCCTCTCCGTCTGGGGTTGTCGGGTCATCGCAGAACGCCACCCGGATCAGATCGCCACCGCGATACCATGCACGCTTGCCAACCTTCACGGGCCGCAATCCGCGCTTCCGCAGCTCCGCAACCGTCGCGGACCCGATGCCCTGCTGCTGCAGGTCTTGCGTGCTATAGATTGCATTCGCGTCGATCACAGAAAATCACCCCAGAAATTCGCCTGAATCAATTCGCCACCGAAACTCGCCTGAATCGGTTGCTGCTAACTGGCCTTCGTGAAAATGTTCTTCGAGCGGATCTCCATGATCTGGTGCACGTTCAGCACCCGGCCCTCGCGGATCTGCTCAACCTCCCAGTCGGGCCGTTCTTTCGCGCTGCAGGACTGCATGGCCCGGCGGTACTGCTCGTAGTGCCGGGAGCACAGCCCCCGCTTCTTCGCCTCCTCGTCACAGTGCAGGCACAACCCCGACGCTGCGCGGTCCAATACGGACTTGGAAATTGATCGTTTGATACTTGCGCCCATCATCTGAACCCATCTTGAAATTTCAGTGTTTCTCATCGTTGCGGTCTTCACAGTTGTTGTTGCCGTGCTATCCGCCATGAATCAAAAAACCTGGTAATCCCTCAACATTCCCTCACCAGCCACGGACAGTTTTAGCGTGTGGTTTCCTTGTGTCAACTAAGAAACAACCACAACACACCCGAAAAACCCCCGAGTTGACTCGGCGAAAACCCTAACTCTTAGGGGGTCAAGGACTTGCAACCCGGAAAAAAGTTGCGAAAATCTTTTCATGCGAAACAAGAGCGACACAAGCGAGAGTCACGAGACGTGTTTGGTTTGCAACTTACCCGTCAAAAAACGGGGTCTTTGCAGCAAGCACTACGAGCAATTCCGCCGTGCCAAGAACGAATTGCCTATGGGCGTTCGCGCCGATTTTGAGAGCACCGCGATAGCGGAGGGGTTGATTCTAGAAGTGAATCTCAGGCCAAAAAAGAAGCAGGACAGGTTTGCCCAGTTAGCGGACACCTTCAGGGAGAGTCCTTCTCTCTTGCCCTCTGCAGACGAAGAAGATCGCGACGCGGATCTGGCCAAAGCCCGAATTCAGAAAGCAGCTGGAGACCGTAAAATGAAGCAGGAATCAGCGGCCCGGAAAGAAAAATCCCAGAAAAAGAAAGCAGGCGGACAATGACCGCGAAATCAAAATCGATGCAGATTTCATTGTGGTCAGCGGGCGCGATCTCTTTTGCAGTTGCTGGGCTTGCCGCGCTTTGGCCAATCTGGGTCACGCGTACTGCAGTTTGCGTGCTGCTCCCCGTTATCTTTGGTGCCTGCCTCGTTGCAATTGGGGCGAGGCGAAAATCGAAAGCTTTTTCAATTGCCGGAGGGTTGGCCGCGACTGCGATACTGGCTGCATCGGTTTCGTTCGCCGAGTACTCCGACCGATTTGAGCAGATTAAGGATGGAAACCGATTTGAGTTCATTGACCGGTTCAGGTTGATTACTCGGACCCGATTCTATCGAACAATGAAAGTTTACGAGGCGGGGGCGGTACTTCCATTTTACGTTACTCAGGGACCGATGCGTCAGTTCGGGGAGGCCAATGGCGCGCACGGGAGATGGAGCGTTACCGATTACGCCGCCGCAAACGACGACCCCAACAGGTTCCGGGAGGTTTTTTATTGGAAAACCCAAGAAGTCCCAAAATCCGAGTACGCTGAAAAATTTGCGAACCAATGACCAAAGGTGTCCACCGCTAGCACAAGCTGGGATTCTGACACTTAACAGAAAGGAACCCAGAATGCTGCCCGTCCGCACACCGCTTCAGCTTCATTACCCGATTTCGACTGCGATCAACTGCAACCTGGAATTCCGCCCGCGCCGCCTGGTGGTCTACAAATTCCGGGATCTGGTGACCGACCCTTTGACCATTGCGGAATACATGCGCAGACCGCTACTGTACCGCGGTCGATGGCTGGCCATCGCGAAAGACCTGCAGGCGGGAGTTATCCGCCAGGTTTACCCCACAACCACGCGGGAGCATTTCAGAGTCGTTCCTGTTCGGCTGGGCCTGTACGATCCCGACAAAACGGCCAGTGGCCCAGTCGATGTGATCAGCAGGGCCTACGGGGCAACGGTGTCTGAACGGACTGCACTGATCCGGCTGATTCATCGAGTCCGGTCCGTCGATGCCGGCGGGCTGCAGCTGCGGGTCCTGGTCGATGATCTGCGGCTGGTGGGAGCATGATGAATGTCTCGATATTCTGGCGTGAGGATCGCGACTCGTGGTTCCTGATCTGGACTGATCCAATCACGGGCAGGCGGAAAAGAAAGTCCGCGCGGACGACGATCCGCCGCGACGCCGAACGGGCCGCGATCAAACAAGGAAAAGAACTGGACCAGCGGGGCGGCATGGGGGTCACGACTTGGGGAGCGTTCCGGATCCGCTTCGAAGATGAACATCTCCCGACCTTGAAGAAAGCCACCCGCGAAAACTACCACCACGCACTCAACAAATTCGAGCGACTGATCGGATCACCGCGCAGCATCGCGGACATCAACAGCAGCTTGCTTTCGGAATATCAGGCGAAACTCCGCCGCGCAAAACTCCGGCCAGCATCGATCGCCAGCAACCTCCGCTTCGTCAAATCCGCTTTGGCATGGGCACACAAAACGGGCCTGATCCCGCGCGTCCCGCCGGTCATCATGCCCGCGCTGGCGACCCGCCGGGGCCGACCGGTAACCCTTCTCGAGTTTTCCCGATTCCTGACCACGATCCGCCGCAACGAACCGACCCACGCCGATGCCCTGATCCGATTGTGCAAGGGCCTCTGGCTGTCCGGCCTGCGGCTCTCCGAGGCGTTGCTGCTCAAACACGACCGAGGCCCGATCCGGCTCCACCTGGACCAGCCCCGGCCCACGATCGACTTCCAGATTCAAAAGTCTGGCAAACAGGAATCCGTCCCGATCACCCCTGATTTCGCCCGGTTCCTTCGCCGCGACGATTGCCGGACCGGGCTGGTTTTCCCGGTCGCACTGGATCAATCGACGATCGGCAAACGGCTCAGCGAATACGGCAGGCTGTCCGGCGTCCGGGTCAGTGACGAAAAGCACCTCACGGCCCACGACCTCCGGCGGACATTCGGCCAGCGGTGGGCGCTCCGGCTCCACCCCATGATCCTCCAGCGCCTCATGCGCCACAGCTCAATCGAAACCACCCTGCGGTTCTACGTCGATCTGGACAGCAGCCAGGTGGCCGACCAACTCTGGGGCGACCACGAAAAGCAGCCGAAAAAGCGGGGTTTCCGGGCATCCTGAAAAACTTTTGGAAATATATCCAAATTTGTTGGCAATGCCCTTGCATTGCATCCGAATGTGGATATAGTTAAGGCATGGCAAGCGAATGACGCGAGCCAACCACAGGCCGTGACAGGCCGCAACTTAACCGGAGGAACGAAAATGACGAACGCAACTGGAGTCGAACAAGTCGCCGACATAAAAGCCGCAGCCGCAGAATTGTTCGACTCGGAAAGCGGGATTTGCTGTGAC
>JBGSVU010000024.1:0-1736 GCA_041752775.1 Pirellulaceae bacterium
ACGCGATGTAACTTGTTCGATAACAATGCTGGAATTGGTGTAAATGTCGATTTCGCTGGCGATCAGCATCGACTTCTGGACAACTTCGGCAGCGGACAACTGCGAATTTTCGATCAGGGCCCGGGCGGCTGCCAGAGCGTAGTTGCCGCCCGATCCGATCGCGGCGATACCGTCGGTGGGCTGGATCACGTCGCCGTTGCCACTGAGCAGCAACACCGTCTGCCCGTCGGTGGTCAGCAGAAACGCTTCCAGCTGCCGCAGCATTTTGTCCGTTCGCCACTGTTTGGCCAGTTCAGTCGCGGCCCGCAGCAGGTTCGACGGCGAATCCTTGAGCTTTTGCTCAAATTTCTCCAGCAGCGAAAAAGCATCGGCACTGCTGCCGGCGAATCCGCACAAAACACGCCCGTCCAGCAGTTTGCGGATTTTGACCGCATCCGATTTCATGACGGCCGACCCCAAAGTCACCTGGCCGTCGCCGCCCATCGCGACAACGCCGTCGCGACGAACCGCGAGAATCGTGGTGGCGTGAAAAGTGTATTTCGAACTCAATGGTGTTTCCTGATTTGTCCGCCGGCGTCTGAAACCTTTTTTGACCTGTTCGTGAATGCGTGAATATAACAAAACCAGCCGGGCTGCGCTGTCTCGCAAAAAACCAGACCTGACGCTATGTGCTGGTCCGTTCAGAAACAAGGACCGTGCCGCTTTCGGATTCCAGCCGGTGACTACCCTGCGCCGCCGCCCGGCGCACGATCGCCAGCGCAGTCCACTGTCCGCTGTCAGCCATGGCTGGCGAAGTGATCTGGCCGACTGCTTTTTCACCCTCCCTCAATTCCATGCCACTGGCCGGCAAATCGCCTGGCAATTCGGACCGCACAACGACCAACAGGCGATTCACATGACCCAGTGCGTCGATTCGGGCCACGGTTTCCTGCCCCAGATAGCAGCCTTTCGTGAACGAGATTGCCACGTCGTCCCGCTGCAATTCCTGCGGCAGATTTCCGTTGTCACAATCGACGCCGAACCAGGGACATCCCGCCGCTACCCGGTGCAACGTCAAAGCATTGGCATCTGCCGGAAACTCATCGCCCGCAACAAACTTCCCCGGCGAAAACGGCTCCAGCCCCGCCGGAAATCTGTACAGCCGCGAGGGACCGGCGAAATCCGCTTCCGCCACCATGCACTCCGCACCCCCGACGGTCTCCATTCTCCAGGAATTCCAGCCCGATGTCTTTTCCAAACCGGTTTCCAGCGTTGCCGTCGTCCCGCCCCCCAAACCGAAAACGACCGTGTGCGCACAGGCAGCCGAATGATCCTCCAATTGGACGTCTTCGCGGATGATGTAGCGATCGAGGTGCGCGATCAACGCCTCGGCCTGGTGCGGAACCGTATTGAGTTCCAGCCACTCGTCACCGCAGAAAACATGGACCAGCCCCAACAGTTTGCCTTTGCTGTCCAATACCATGGCCTCGCGAATCTGGCCCGGCACCATTCCCGTTATGTCGGCCGTGCAGAAATTGTGCAGGAATTTCTGGCGGTCGCGTCCGGTTACGCGGATCACGGTGCGCGGCAGGGAACAGTAGTACAACATGGCAGGTGGGAACCGTTCCGGTCAGGACAAATCTTGGCCCGCAGCTTTACGACTGCGACTGCGTGAAAGATATTTGTGGGCATTGTGCACGGCCACGGGTCGCGTGGCCCGCGCCACCAGCCGCTGCAATTCCTGTTCATTCTCCAGG
>JBGSVU010000025.1:0-13205 GCA_041752775.1 Pirellulaceae bacterium
ATTCCGGCGATCATCGCTTCGGTGTCCTTCAGCAGTTCGTCTGCGCCATCGACGTCATCGCGGCTGATACGGGCGATTCTGGAAACACGGTTGCTGATCAACAGATTGGTCAGGGTCTCGTTGTCGCTGTGGGCGGCAACCTGTTCCCTGAGAAACTGGTCGAGTTGCTCAAAGGACTCTGCCGATCCGGCGTTCGGTCCGATACTGCCCATTTGAGTCATTACCGTTGCTTTCAGGACAATGGCTTCGATGTTGCCGGAATCCATGGCGAGGATGCCGTCGATCCGGTCCAGCTGTTTCTGCAGCAGGGGCAGGCCGGCATCGGAATCCAGCATGCGGGCCTTGATCACCACGGCCTGCAGCTGGTTGCGCATGGCGGATGAAAATTTTCCCGCTTCGATTTTCGATTCCAGTGCTTCGACGGTCTGGTCCACGGCGGCCATCACCTCATCGTTGTGTTGGCCGCGGGAATAGGCCGACAGCATGCTGAGTGTGCCGGCGAGGCGAGTCTGCACTGCCGGATCGTCAATTTTCGCGAGCTGTTCTCCGAACAGCAGTTTGGCCTGCTGGAAGGCGCCTTCCGTGTTCCGGGCCCGGGCCAGCAGGCTGATCAACTGGCTGCGGTAGGCCGTCACATCCTGGTTACTGGCTGCGGAGTTCACCAGTTCGACAGCTTTGTCGAGGTCCTCCGCCTTGAGTGCGGCCGCGATTTCGTCCTGTTCCGATTCCTGTTTTTCCGCAGCAGGTTTTGCAGTGCCGTCGCCGCCCGCTTTTTCGCTTTCACCCTGGGCCAGCGTCAGGCTGGTGGAAAGCGCCAGTGGCAGGCAGAAGAGCGCCAATTGTTTCCGGTAACTGATCCGCATGATATTCCCTTTATAGAAAAGCCGCGCGTTCCTGTTTGAAACGCAGGTTGACTGAATCCCACCCTGAACTGGTGCGATTTTCGCCTCGGGACGCCGGGGTTGCAAGGTCCTGGGGCCGCATGGCAATGGGATAGGTAAACCTGCTTGATCCGGGCATAATGTCCGTCCAATGTATGCGATGCCGGACCAGTCTTTTCGGGGGACCACCAATCTCCTGACGCCTTCCAATTTTTTACGAGCGCCCATGACCGCTGCAACGTCAGAGAGTTCCGGAAAACCGGCCGAAATGCCCGCAGGACTGATGGACCAGGGGCATTTGCCGAGAGGACGCGGGGAGGGGATCTGGTCCAGCAGCTTTCAGGGGCTGCTCTGGACCAATTTTTTTACAGCGGTCAATGACAACGCGTTTCGCTGGTTTGTGATCGGAACCGGCAAGGAATTCTGGGACGTCAAGAATCATTCCCAGATTCTGATGTGGGGAACCGTCTGTTTCGTGCTGCCCTATCTGGTCTTTGCTGTTCCGGCGGGATGGCTGGCCGACCGCTTCAGCAAGCGCAATGTGATCATGGCCTGCAAGGTAGCCGAAATCGTGATCATGCTGCTGGGCGTGGCGGCTCTGCTGGTGCAGAGTTTCGAGTTGCTGCTGGTCGCCGTTTTCTTCATGGGGACGCAAAGCGCGATGTTTGCTCCGGCCAAGGTCGGCAAGATCCCGGAACTGCTGGATGAAAGCCAGATTTCGAAAGGGAACGGACTGTTCAACCTCGCAACGCTGTCGGCGGTCATTATCGGAATGGGGATCGGCATGGGGCTGGCCGACTGGACCGGTTTTCGCGGCCAGGACCGGATCTGGCTCAGCCTGCTGGTGCTGGTCGGTATCGCGGTGATCGGCACGATGGTCGGGTTGTTGATGAAAAAGATTCCCGCGGCGAACCCCCGGCTGGCATTTCCGGCCAACCCGCTGGCTGAAACGTATCGCCAGTTCATTCCCCTGTTTGCCACTTCGCGGCTGTGGCGGGTGGCGCTGGGGGTAACTTTTTTCTGGACGTTTGCCTCGCTGGCACAGTTGAACATCGATTCGTTCGCTGACGAAAACGGATTGCTGAACGAACTGGAAAAGCTTCCGTTGCTGGTTTCGCTGGTGCTCGGAGTGGGTGTGGGAAGTGTTCTGGCGGGAATTGTCTCGGCTGGAAAAATCGAATTGGGACTGGTGCCGATTGGGGCCCTCGGGATGATCGTGTTTGCCGCTGCGATCTGGCTGTTGCCGCCGACGTATCTGTTTGTGCCACCTCAGGCGATCTGGGGTATCGTACTGACCTGCGTCCTGTTCGCGATGCTGGGGATCAGTGCGGGTTTCTTTGACGTGCCGCTTTCTTCCTGGCTGCAGTTCAACAGCCCGGTCCGGACGCGGGGAGCGATCCTTGCCGCCACGAATTTCATGCTGTTCGCCAGCATTATCGTGACGACGATGATCTGGACGTTCGGGTTGCGGGCTCCTCTGCTGAAGCCTGCCGCCGATTCCGCGCGACCGGCCAGTTACGCCACGGGGGGGCTATCGGCGGAACAACTGCAGCGGGTCGGGCAGCGAGCTGCGGCCTGGTCGCCGGAAGGAGAAATCCCGGCCGGCGAATTCGTCGCCGCGACCGACATCGAATTGCAGCCGGCCCTCGTCACACGCATGGTCGAAGACCGGATCGAACGGGAGCGGAGCGCGGCACTGCAACAAGATCAGGCGCTCGCATCCGGCAAGGCTCCAGTGGAAGAGACGGGCAGCCCGCCGCGTTACGACGACAGCGACCTGTTCCTGTTTGCGTCCGGGACGGAATACCGGCGCCAGGAGCGGGTGATCCGGAGGCTGGCCAGTCCCCGTCCGCTGAACTCGGCCAGCTTTGTGTTTTTCCTGCTGGCGCTGACGACCGTGCCGGTGTTTGGGTATACGGTGTGGCGACTGGGGCGGCCGCTGGTATGCGTCGTGTTGTGGTACTGGCTGAAACTCGTCTACCGCGTCCGGATCCATGGCGCGCAACACATTCCCGACCAGGGGGCAGCTGTCCTGATTTCCAACCATTATACCTGGCTGGACGCGATGTTTCTGATGCTGTTGCCGCGTCGCGATGTCCGGCCGATTGCCTGGGCTGGGAACTTCAACGGGCGGTTCGGCACCTGGTTCGCAAAATTTGCCCGGGTGATTCTGATCACGGGCGGGCCGAAATCGATTGTAAAGGGAATTCGCGAGGCCAAGCAGGCACTCGAAGACGGCGAGATCGTGTTGATTTTTCCCGAAGGAGGCCTGAGCCGAACCGGGCAAATCCAGGGTTTCCGGCCTGGTGTGCTGAAAATTGCAGAAGGCTCGGACGCTCCGATTGTTCCGATTTACCTCGACCAGATGTGGGGCAGTGTTTTCAGTTACCAGGGGGGCACGGCGATCAAAAAAATCCCGCGCACCTTCCGGCGACCGGTGTCGATCCATGTCGGTCCGCCTCTGCCGCGTGAAATGAATTTGTACCAGATGAGACAGGAGTTATTGACCATGGGATCGAAAGCAGTTCCCCACCGTACGGGCCGGTTTGAATCTCCGATACGAATGTTTCTGCGTCAATGCAGGCGGCGACTTTTCTCACACAAAATCGGCGATTCGACGGGCCAGAAGCTGACCGGCGGATCGCTGCTGATGCGGACGCTGATCCTGCGCCGGCTGTTGCGGAAACACGTTCTGAAAAAAGACGAAAAGAACGTGGCGATCCTGATTCCGCCCAGCACCGGCGGGATTGTCGTCAACATGGCTTTGGCGCTGGACCGGCGTGTGGGCGTCAATCTGAACTATTCGGTGTCGGCAGAAATCATGCAGCACTGCCTGCGCGAGGCGGGCATTCGGAATGTGCTGACGACTGCCAAAGTACTCGAAAAGTTTGACTACAAATTCGACTGCAACGTGCAGCTGCTGGACGATCTGAAAGACCGCCTGACGCTGTGGGACAAACTGGTATGCGCGGTGATGGCCTATGCCCTGCCCGCCTGGCTGATTGCGCGGCTGGTCGGCGGTGTCTGCACCGATCGCGACGAAGTCCTGACGATTATCTTCACGTCGGGTTCGACGGGGATGCCCAAGGGCGTGATGTTGACCCACGGCAATGTCGGTTCCAACGTGGAAGGGATTGAGCAGGTCGTATCGCTGCGGCAGACGGACACGATGGTCGGGGTCCTGCCGCTGTTTCATTCCTTTGGTTACACGGTGACGATGTGGGCGGTGATGGCACTGGATGTCGCCGGGGCCTACCATTTCAGTCCCCTCGACGCGAAACAGATTGGCAAACTGGTGCAAACGTATGGCGGCACGGTTTTGCTGGCCACGCCGACCTTTTTGCGGTCCTATCTCCGCCGCTGTACGACGGAAGAATTCGCCAGTCTGGAAATTGTCGTGGTGGGTGCCGAGAAACTGCCTTTCGACCTGGCCGAAGAGTTTGAGAAAAAATTTGGCATTCGACCGATCGAAGGCTACGGTGCGACCGAGTTGTCGCCGCTGGTTTCCGTCAACATTCCACCGACGCGGCGGCTGGACAATTTCCAGGTCGACTGCAAGGAGGGAACTGTCGGACGCCCGATTCCGAACGTCACTGCGCGTGTCAACGATCTGGAAACCGGCGAGGTGCTCGGTGCAGACCAGCCGGGAATGCTCTGGATCACCGGTCCCAATGTCATGAAAGGGTACCTGAACCAGCCCGAACAGACGGAAAAAGTTCTCGTTGATGGCTGGTACAAAACGGGTGACGTGGCGCTGGTCGACAACGATGGCTTTATTAAAATCACCGGGCGCATGAGCCGTTTTTCAAAAATCGGTGGCGAGATGGTTCCGCATGTGACGATCGAGGACACCATGATTGCGGCCCTCGGCGGTCTCGATGACGAAGCCGTGTTGGCCGTGACTGCGGTGACGGACGACCGCAAGGGTGAACGGCTGATTGTTCTGCATACCGCCGGGATGCAGAAATCGCCGGACGAATTGCGGGCGGCGCTGGCGGAGGCGGGATTGCCGAATCTGTTTATTCCGTCCAGCGACAGTTTCCTGAAAGTCGATGCGATTCCGGTTTTGGGGACGGGGAAACTGGACCTGAAAGGCGTCAAAGACCTGGCCGCAAGCCTGGTCGCTGCCGGATGATGTTGAGGTCGTAACCGGGTATTCGCTGGCCGCAATCAGCGCCGGATGTAACAGCCACCGGCGACGCGCTGAATCAGCTTGCGGATTTCCAGCACGCTGACGGTCGCCAGGACTCTCGGGACCGTCAGTCCGCTGCGAATCACAATCGAGTCAATGTCGCTGGGTTCCCGGGAAATTGCATTCAGGACGGCTCGCTCCTGGTCGTTCAGTTTGACTTCGGCCGGATGGTGCATGGTTTGGCCACCGCCGGTAGCGACGGGCACCGCCAGCGGTCCCAGTTGCTCCAGCACATCATCGACCGATTCCACGAGGGTTGCGCCATCGCGAATCAGCTGGTGACACCCCTGGCTCATCCGGTTGTCAATCCGCCCAGGCACAGCAAATACGTCGCGGTTCTGTTCGTAAGCCAGCCGGGCCGAAATCAGCGCTCCACTGCGACGGGCGGCCTCCACCACGATCACGCCCAGCGACATCCCTGAAATGATCCGGTTTCGCTGGGGAAACGACGATCCGCGCGGCTTGAAAAAAGGTTCCGCTTCGCTCAGCAGGCAACCCTGCAGACGAATCTGTTTTGCGAGATCCTTGTGTTCGGGCGGGTAGACTTCCAGCAACCCGCCACCCAGAACAGAAATGGTTCGGCCTCCGGCCGCCAGCGCTGCGCGATGCGCCGCCTGGTCGATGCCGCGTGCCAATCCCGAGACAATCGTAAAACCTGCCAGCGACAGCCCGCGCGCCAGATTTTCTGCCACACCCAGCCCATAATTCGTTGCGTGCCGGGAACCCACAATGGCAATGGCAATCTCATCGGCCGCCAGAAAATTTCCCTGGCGGTACAACACCATGGGCGGATCGTCGGTTCGGCGCAGACCAGCCGGATAGTCCTCCCTGTCCGGGGTCACAATTTCAATGTCATGTTTTTGGCAGACGCGAACAATGTCCATCGCTGTCGACGGTGCCGTCGCGGCGATGCGGCTGGCCAGCGAATCGCTGACACCATCGACCGTCGACAAATCGTGAACAGTAGCCCGTAATACCGCTTCAGCCGTACCGAAACGTTCCAGCAAATTCGCGCAGGTCCTCGGTCCGACTCCGCTGATCCGCGCCAGCGCCAATGTGGCCAGCATCGCTGTTTCGATTGCCGGCCCGGTTACCGGTGGGGTGGGAACCTGGCCGGACAGACCTTTCTGCAAAATATCAGCGTGTTCCGAACTGGCAGAACTCTGCAAATCGCTTTCGGGGCTGTTTTCCTGCGACGGGTTCATTCACTCGCTCCAGTTTCCACCCAAACCTTTCGGACCCGGTCATCACCTGGCCATTCCACCAGTTTGACAGCTCCGATGGCTGTCGGCAAAACCAGCCGGGGCGGGCCACCCGATTTTTTCTTGTCGTGTTTCATGGCCTCGACCAGAGCAGTGGCCGACAACGCATCGATCCGCAATGGCAACCCGAACTGTTGCAGCAACTGTGCCTGTCGTTCCACGACGGGGTCGGGACTGTCTGATGCGGACAACCCGAGTATTTCAGCCATTCTCGCGGCGCAATTCATTCCGGTAGCGACGGCTTCGCCATGCAGCCAGACACCGTAACCGGCGACCGCTTCGATGGCGTGACCAAAGGTGTGCCCGTAATTCAGGGTGACGCGCTGGCCGCCGGTTTCAAACTCGTCGGCCTCGACGACTGCGGCTTTTTGCTGGCAACAGCGGCTGATCATCCATTCCAGCGTCTGGGGATCGCGATTCCGGATTGCATCCACGTTGGCCTCCAGCCACGCAAAAAGATCCTCACTCTGAATCACGCCATATTTGACAACTTCGGCCATTCCCGCGGCAAATTCCCGCTCCGACAGTGTGGCCAGAACAGCGGGATCGATGATGACCTGACGCGGCGGCCAAAAAGCACCGACCATGTTTTTTGCCGAAGGCAAATTGATTCCCGTCTTGCCCCCGACGCTGCTGTCGACCTGAGCCAGTAACGTGGTCGGAATCTGCACCAGCGGCAACCCACGCATGAAGGTGGCCGCGACAAAACCGGCGAGGTCGCCGATCACGCCACCGCCCAGGGCGACAATCACGGACTGGCGGTCGGCCGAGAACTCCAGCAACTGTTCCCACAACCGGAACGCCATCTCGACCGATTTCGATTCTTCGCCGGGCGGGCAGTTGACCGAATGGACTGTGTTGAAACAGCGCTCAAGGCTGGTTGCCACCGGCGCCAGCCAGTGTTCTGCCACGTTCTGGTCCGTCACTACTATGGCGTGCTGGCGCGGCAAGCCTGGATGGAGCAGCGAATCCAGTTGCTGCAGCAACCCGGTACCCACCGAGACAGCATAGGCACCTGCCGCGGAATTAACGACAATCGCGGTCATCGTTCCCCGCCGGCAGCAGCACCTGGTTCTGCTGTTCCCGCACCCGTCGCCGGGCTCGCGTCCCCCGTCACTCGCAGACTGCGATGCGCCAGGTATTCGCGTCCCCGCATGTCGGTAGTGCGGACTTCGACCAGATGGACGCCCGGTCCAATCGCACCGTCCAGTGTCCCCCGCCACAAATGCGATGACAGTGAGGGTTTGTTCAGCCGGTGGCCACCAAAAATCGCATGAGCCTGGTCTTCGACATGGAGTCGTTTGTAATCCGGGTCTTCCTCCTGGACCTGGGTCAGCGTTTTCCAGACTTCAGACTGGTCGATTCGGAATTCGACTTTGGAACGCGATGACCCGTTGTAGACGTTGACATACAATGGCACGGTCGCGGTGGCTGAACTGTCCACGGTTTCCGGCAACATGATTCGCATCTGGTCACCGGCATCGACACCGGCCGCAACGAAATCCAGCGAATACTCCGTACCGTCAAATCGCAGGATGGAATGACCGTTGGGAGCACCGTCGGTCATCATCGTGTGCGGGATTCCGCGTTCGTCAGTCTTGCCCGACCACCACGATCCACTGACGGTGACGTTGACCATGTGATGATGCGGCTGGTCGCCCTGCCATCCAGTCGCCTGGTCAAAAAAGACGTGGGTATGGTTGTGCGTGTGGGCGGCAAAGGAAATGCAGAGCGGACGCTGTTCAATCAGGCGAAACAACTCCTGTGTGTCGCTGGTGGAAAAAAGCGGCACGTGCATCATCAGCACGACCATCTGTTCCGGGGGCAACAGTTCCAGGTCGCGTTTCAGGAATTCCAGCTGGTCGGGGCCAAATTCGGGGCGAAACCGGTATTGTCCGGGCTGGTCCGGCGCGATTCCCCATCCGATATTGTCCATCACAACGAAATGCACCTGGCCGTAATCGTAGGAATAATAGCTGGGGCCGTAATGTCGTTCAAAGGTCTCGTTGATCAAACTGCGTTCGGTCACGTCCTTGTTGATGTCGTGGTTGCCGATCACGTTGTACCACGGGACACCAATCAGCGCCACGGTTTCGTTCAGCGGCTGCATGACGGACAGGTCGTCGAATACAATGTCTCCCAGCGTGACGCCAAACGCCGCCTGGGAACCGACCAGGTCCCGCACCACATCGTGTGCAATGTAATCGACTTCGCG
The DNA here is from genome assembly GCA_041752775.1 of Pirellulaceae bacterium. Lineage (GTDB taxonomy): Bacteria > Planctomycetota > Planctomycetia > Pirellulales > Pirellulaceae > BJ22. The sequence continues at coordinate 8,551 of JBGSVU010000025.1, forward strand.
AACATCGCGAGGCTGGGGGTCGCCAAACAGGATCACTTCAAAACTGTCGGGCTCCTCCTGCTGATGCAACGGAAAATCGATAGACTGGGGCAGGGGGCCTGTGGGTGCGACACCGGGAAAGTTCAGAGGTGGAGACCCGTCCGGTTTGTGCAGGTAAAAAAAACGGGGCAGGTTCAATTCGTTGACCGGCGTCATGAACCCACGTGGTTTGATGACAAAAATCGCCCCGCCTGCCGCTACCGGCAACTCGTAACTGCCCGACGCATCGGTCAAAACGATTTCCCGCCCGTTGGAAACACGCACACCAGCCAGCCCACGCTCGGTCGCGTCCAGTTTTCTGTCCCGGTTTTCATCCAGAAAGACCCGCCCGCGCGCCACGGGTTGTTGGTCCGCAGAAGTCTGACCTGGAACCGTGGCAGCGGCGACTTGCGGGTCTGTCTGGCAGGTGGCGACGGAATGGGACACCGCCACGACGGCGAATACAATCAGCGCTACCATCCGCCCCACTGGGAACAGGGAACGCACCCAACTCAAAGTGTTTTCAGTTAACATCATGGCTCCGGGTTCAGGCTCTGGCACAACAGAACTTCATCCCTGCGTGGATCACTCCCCGTCCCAACCGGGAGCAGGAGGCTGAAAAGACGGAGTGGAGCCCGACCTTTTCCTGGGCAGGTTCCGATTCCGTTTTTTCGCCAGCAAAGGTGCCCCAGTCTAACATCATGCCGTGTGAAGATTCAACGAAGCGACCTGCAGGGACCTCGCTTTTTTGATGGGGCTGTGGGCGCACTTCGCGGTCCGGCATCGGCCGCAAGGCGGGACGCACTGGAATGCCTCTTTCCGGGCAGTTACCCGGCCGGGAACCGCCGGGCATTGTCGAAGGGCGGCGGGGAGTCTAGCCTGTAGGTTGCCGGGTGCAGGAATACGAAACAATGTTTGGGCAAAATCCTTCGATCGTCGATGAGCAGCGATTTCACAGAATCTGAACTGGAAGCGTACGTCGATGAATCGCTCGACGCGACACGTGCGGCCGAAATCGAACGGGCTTTGCAAACCGACCGCGAGTTGCTCAGGCGGCTTTCTTTTATCAATGGGCGGCGCGATGCGGGTGTGCATTCGCTTGGGGAAATCTGGCGGCAGAATCAGGTCGGCGTTCCCACACGGGAAAAAATAATCGCCTGGATCAGGGATGAGTTGCCGGCCGAAGAAGCCGACTATCTCCGCTTCCGGGTGGAAATCCTCAAATGCCGCTTTACGGCAGCGCTGTTGGACGATGTGCGGGAAAGTTGCGAGGGTAGCGAAACGCCAACCACCCTTCAGCGGCGCAAAAAAATTCTTGACGCCAGCCAGCGTTTGCTGAAACCGAAAAAACGCCGCCAGTAGGTTTTTCTGTTGTCGCCGCGTGGCGTTGTAGCGGCACGGCGCGAGCCGTCCGGTGCAGCATGCCGGAACGATGTTGCCGGAACGAGACCGCAAGGCTCTCGCATATTCGCTATAATTTCACCGGAGGGCTAATGCCGGCTTGCGCCCTTCCGCCATGCATTTTTCACCGGAGGGCTCGCGCCCTTCCGCTATAAACTACGCCGGAGGGCTCGCGCCGTTCCGCTACTATGAGGTATTCCATGCCACACTTGGCTTTGCGAACCGGAGTGGTTGACATAAAAAACATGACAACAACATTGCTGTTGCTCATGACGCCGGCTTTTTGCGCGCCGGTTACAGCCTTGCTGGGGCAACAACCTGTCCGGCAAGTCCAGAAAAACGGTTCAGATTTTCTCACCGCCTCAGGCGCCCTCGCTGAACTGCTGGAACTGAAACTGGTTGAGGGGCACCTGCAGCTGGTCCTGCCGGCCGCTGATGCGGGACGAAATTTGTGTCATCAAATCTGCGGGGGCGGAGGCAGCAGCAGTTCCAGCGGCGACGGGCGCTGGTGGTCGACGGCCCAAAACCAGACCCTCAGCGTCGAAATTGGCTCGGTGGAAGGGCGTGTGGGAATGATGCTGCCGCGCCCGAATACCATCGGAGCCTTTGCCAGTCTCAACGCAACCGGCGGCGAACCGCGCAACACAACGATTCGTTTCGTTCCGGACGATGGCCTGAGCGCGTGGCACCTCGACCCGCCCGGGGGACGGCTGGTCTGGTTGCGGGATGCGGCCGACGGTGCTTCGCTGATCGCCATCGACGGTCCCGAAATGAAAACAGTCACTGCCGCATCGTTTGAACAGCTGGGCAACAGGATCGATTCGCATGAGATCCTGAACCGGTTGCCCGCCGTGGGGATTGGCATTCCCCAACTGCCACCGTGGGACAAAACCGCCCTGTTGATTCGCCAGATTCTTGAATTTGATGATACGGAATGGACGGAATTCCAGAAAGAATTCGCCGACCTCGAAGACCAGGACTTTGAACGGCGCGAGGCGGCCAGCAAAAGGCTGCTGGACGATTTTGGAAAACATGCCGTGGCGATCGGGTACGGATTGCTGGGAGGTGCCAAAACCACCGAAACCAAATCGCGGCTGCGGGCGGCCGTCGTTGCCAGGCTGGAGGACCCGCTGCATTTGGCTGTTCACAGTGTCGCAACTTCACGTTTGACCGAAGACCCACTGTCGCTGGTTCGGGTTTTGCAAATTCAGCCCGCCGCGGATGAATCGGGTTCTGACCAGGCGATTTATGACGCGCTGCGGGCGATGACCGGCCAGACACTGGGTGACGACCTCAGGGTGTGGGAAGAATGGCTGGCCGCCGCTGGGGAAAATCCCGGGAGCGACCTGGTCCCTGAAAAGTCCGACCGGCGGCCAATCCGGAAAGTCCAGAATGAAGTCACGGGCCCAGAAGACGATTCCGCACTGCCAGTCGTCCCGTTTGATTCCGCGAGAACAGCGCTGGCAAGAATGCTGCGTCTGACGATCGGAGACGCCGGGCAGATTCAGCTGGACCGCGAATCGTGGGCAGGCCATTTTGGCGGAAAACCGGTCGCTGAACTGATCAGGAAAATCCAGGACGAATTCGCTGCCAGTGGTTTGCCCAAATCATGGCTGAATGTGTCGGGAGGTTTGCCACCCGAATCCGTCGGTTACGCCCAAATCCTGTTCGAACTGTACGAAGAGTCGCTCGAATTCAGCGACCAGACAATGATGGCAAACATCGGATTCAACCGCCAGAACGCGTTTGTCAACGGCCACCGCCCTCCCAGCCTGAATCGCAGTGCCCAGTTTTTTGAACTGGTGACCAACCTGCGGCTGCACGAATCCAGCCAGCCACAGCAGAACGTTGAGGAAAAGTTTTTTTCCATGGAAGTTCTCGACCGTTCATCGCTGGGGCGGATGGTTTTCTGTTTCGAAGGACTGGACGGATCGTTCAGCCTGTTGCTGGTCGGCCCCCACCGGAAAGAAATCATCTGGCTGGGCCAGGATCCGGAGAAGGGTTGCTGGATGCATCACGTCGCGCCAGGTCAGAACCGGACGCTCCAGGCGGAAACGGCGGCCACGCTGTTCGAACGCGAGCAGGTATATTTGTCCGCCCAGATTTTTCCTTTCTTTGCCAGCATGGGCATCGACCTCAGCCCACCCGCGGGAGGCCCGTTGCTGATTACCGACCGAAAACCGGAACGATGAGACCTGTTCGTGTTCAGCGACTTGCGATTCGATGACGATCCGGATCAACGGTCGTCTTCTTCTTCGCTCAGCGCCTGGTATTTTTCGGCCGCTTTTTCGTCGATGCAAATCCGTTCGATTCTGTTCGCCCGGCCGGTGCGCGAATCGATATCGACAATCGTTCCGCACATGCGCACGTCCCCTTTGGCGACCGGAAAGGCAATCGGCTGGAAAGTGATCGTTGCCTCTGTCACGTTTTCGATACTGCGACCGAGGATGCTGTTGTGTGGCCCGGTCATGCCGAGGTCGCACTGAAAAGCTGTCCCGCCAGGGTAAATCTGCGTGTCGGCGGTGGCCACATGGGTGTGGGTGCCCATCAGGGCCGAGACTTTTCCGTCCAGAAAGCGGCCCATCAGCTGTTTGTCGCTGGTGGCTTCGGCGTGAAAGTCAACAACACGCACGACCACTTCGGGCGGAATCTGTTCCAGCACTCGCTGCACGGCGTCGAAGGGACAGTCGACAGGCCGCATAAAAACCCGTCCCATCAGACTGATCACGGCCACGCGGACGCGGGTGGCAGTTTCCAGAATCGTGTATCCCCGACCGGGTGCCGCGGCGGGATAGTTGGCGGGTTTCAGTATCCGGTCGTGGGATTCGAGGACCGGAATAATTTCCTTTTTTTTGTAGATGTGATCACCGAGTGTGACACAGTCGACGCCGGCAGCGACCAGTTTGCGAAAGATACCAGGCGTAATTCCCGACCCGCCGTCGGAGTTTTCGCCATTGGCGACGACGAAATCGATCGACTCGAAACGCTTCATCCCGGGAACGGTCTGGGTGACTATGGTGACACCCTGACGTCCGACGATGTCGCCGATGAATAGTATTCTCATGAGCCTGTTTCCGTTTTGGCAGCCATCGTTTATGGAATTCCGTTCCGGTCCGCTCCGGGTGGGCTGGTTACCTGGCAAGTTCCGTGAAACGGCTTTCGCGAATCACTGTGACCTTGATTTCGCCTGGGTAAGTCATTCGCTCTTCGAACGCATTGGCGATGTCGCGGGCGAC
>JBGSVU010000026.1:0-9989 GCA_041752775.1 Pirellulaceae bacterium
GCCCGGAAATTGGTTTTGCCCGGAAATTGGTTTTGCCCGGAAATTGGTTTTGCCCGGAAATTGGTTTTGCCCGGAAATTGGTTTTGCCCGGAAATCGGTTTTGCCCGGAAATCGGTTTTGCCCGGAAATCGGTTTTGCCCGGAAATCGGTGCCACCGTGGCACCCTTTGACGCACTGATTTACCGTTTGAGACCAGCACCGATTGAGGTACTGATTGAGGTTGCACTGATTGAGATTTTGGACTTGGGCCAATCTGGTGCGGTTTTGGATGTTCGCTGTTTCAAGGGAATGTAGACGGGTCATTGGGACTTGTTGTTTTCAGCGATTCCAGTTTCAACTTGAGGAAGTCCTTCCTTTCGGCTGGAAAGCGGTATTGTTGAACGGATTTTTCCCACCCGCCGTAATTGGCGTTGGGGAGCAGAAACCAGCGAGTGCCCCAGTTCGCATGATATGCCATGGCGGCCGCTGTTCTTTCGTCTGGCGTCGCTTTGTCCCCGGTGAAGATGAAATCGTTCAGGTCATCGCCGACCAGAGCGAGCACCCGGAACTGGCTGGCAACAAATTCGCGGCGTGTGGTTTTGTCGCTGCCCCATTCGGGCCGGTCTTTTTTGCACAACAATTCCTGGCCGGCGGAGTCAGCGTCGGGAACCAGGCCAAATTTCCGGAGATTCTCCAGGGTTGCCGCGCGGACTTCGCTGTCCCGGTTGGTGACGTACCGGATCGCGACACCGCGGTCCCGGCAACCCTGAATGAAATCCACCACACCTGGAACCGGAACAGCATCGCTGCGCAGGCACCAGGCGGTCCACTGCTCGCCCGAAAACTGAAACGGTTCCCCGGAAATGCACTCAACCTGATACTGGGAATTGTCCAGCACGGTTTCGTCCACGTCGAGAATGACGGCTGGCTCCAGCGTTTCACCGGAATCCGTTTGAGCCTGCAACTGGTCGGACTGGGCTGGCAGGGCCGACCATTTCGGATCGGCCATTCCTTCTTTGACGGCGGCCAGTGCGCGCTGATAGGTATCCACCGCGAGAATTCGGTACTCGGCCGAGGTGCGCATCCAGACGGTTGCGTCGAGATCCTCGTGACCCTGGAGGAAATCCGAATCCGTTGCCGGAGACCCTTCCGGAGACTGTTCCATCGCCGGTGGTTTGACTGGCCCGGCCGTCACGGGCGGAAGAGGTTTTGCGGGAACGACTGGAGCGCGTTCACAACCGGTCGCTGAGAACAGGACGACAGTGGCCAAAACAAAAGTCCGCAATACCAGCATGGTCGGCTTCCAGAACATTCAAAGTAAACGGAATAGTTTCCGGCCAGCATTCTATCCGGAAATGCCCCCGTTCGGGACGCAGTCCCCGAGCGGACTCTCCCCCGGCATACTTCCTCGAAAAGCCTGCTGGCAGAGAGTCCTTGCGTTAGGGAATGATCCTGGAAAACTGGTGTTGACCGTTTTTTTGCGGAGAGGTTAGGTTGGAGTGCTGTGCCATGGAGGGCACAGCACGTGTCCGTCGCGGAAGTTCATTCTGCGGACGGTGCCACCAGCCTGAACGGAATTGTTCGCCAGCTGGTCCTGTAACGAACGACTTTTGTCGCCACTTTTTCCGGCTGAATCCGGAAACCGGGCCATGGCGACGGGTTGTTCTCTGCGGGGTGGCCTCCCTGGACGCAAAAAGGCGTCTTTTTCTTTGCCACCCATACCAGCGAACCCCGCGAAGTGTACGCTGTACTGATACCAATTCTGTTTTCATTTTGCACGACGCCACAGCATGGCGATTCGGACATGAGCCTGTTTGCCGACGACAACAAGCAAAGAGTCAAGGAGGCGACTGACATTGTCGACCTGTTGGGGAACTATTTGCCCCAGTTGCGGCGTCAGGGTGCGATGCTGGTCGGGCACTGTCCGTGGCACGACGACCGCAAACCGAGTTTTCAGATCAATCCGGCGCGTCAGACCTGGGCCTGCTGGGTTTGTGACATTCGTGGCGACGTGTTTGATTTCGTGATGCGGCGGGAAGGCGTTGATTTTCGCGGGGCGTTGCAGATTCTCGCGGACCGGGCGGGCATTGAGCTGAAGCAGACGGGCCGGCGCATCGAAAAAGGCAGCCCGGACGACAAACAGACCCTGTACCAGGCCATGGCCTGGGCCGAGGAGCAGTACCACCGCTGTCTGCTGGTTGATCCGGCGGCTGCGGTTGTACGGCGATACCTGCAAGACCGCAACATCAGCGAAGAGAGCATCGAAAAATTCCGCCTGGGTTTTTCGCCGCTCAGCAACCGCTGGCTGGAGGAACGTGCCCGCAATTCGGCCTGGTCACCTCCCATTTTCGAGGCCTGTGGTTTGCTGGCTGGCAATGACCGGGGCTACGGCTTTTACGAGCGGTTTCGCGGGCGGTTGATGTTTCCGATTCAGGATACGCTCTCGCGGACGATTGGGTTTGGGGGGCGGATTGTGCCGGGTGTTTTTCCAAAGGATGAAGAGCCGCCTGCCAAATACGTCAACTCGCCCGAGACGAAACTGTTTTCAAAAAGCGAGAACCTGTATGGGCTGAACTTCGCGGCGTCGTCCGCCAGTCGCACCCGGAATCTGGTCGTGGTTGAGGGCTACACCGACGTGATTGGTTCGGTGCAGGCGGGGCTGGAGGGTGTTGTCGCCTGTCTGGGTACGGCCATCAACCAGCGCCACATCCGGTTGATGAAACGCTATGCCGACCGGATCACGCTCGTTCTGGATGGCGATACAGCGGGGCAGAAGCGTACCAGTGAAGTGCTGGACCTGTTCGTTGCCGAAGCGGTTGACTTGCGGATCATGACGCTGCCGCCCGGCTTGGACCCGTTCGATTTCGTCCAGGAAAACGGCGCGGACAAGCTGCAGGAAATGATCGACGCGGCACCGGATGCCCTGGAGCATCGCATTCGGATCGAAACCACGGGCGTCGATCTGATGCGCGACTCGCATCAGGCATTGCAGGCACTGGAACGGATTCTGGAAACAATTGCCCAGGCGCCCCAGACAGCGACCGGAACCGTGGCTTCGGCCGGTTTGAGGACGGACCAGCTGCTTTCGCGGCTTTCGCGGCAGTTCGATGTGGACCGTGAAGTCATTCACCGGCGTCTGAAAGAGCTGCGGCAGCGCCGCCCCCGGACCCACGCCGAACCGAATGTAAAAGCCGAAGCAAAAATTGACTGGTCGAAACTCGATCACGCCGAGCGGACTTTGCTGGAACTGCTGCTGGCGGATTCGGAACTGCTGGACCTTGCCATCGAGCAGGTAGCGCCCGAACTTTTTTCGGCCGGGCCGATGCGGCGGATTTACGAAACCATCTGCGAGGGCTTTCACAATTCACTGGACGTGTCATTCGAAGGGCTGATGCTGCTGGTGGATGTGCCGGAGCTGCGCAACCTGCTGGTCAGGCTGGACGAGGTGTCCGCGGAAAAACAGGCCGTGGCAACCGTCTCCACCCGGGACCAGTTGCAGGGTGTTTTGCAGACCATCCGTTCGCGTGCCGCCTCGGTGGGACAGCGAAAACTGCTGGGACAAATGGATACACAGACGCTGGATGAAGAGTCCGAACTGGATCTTCTGCAGCGGATGCTGAATGAGACGAGGGAGCGGTTTGGCATCGCGACGCCCACGGACGGGTCGTCGGCCAGGCCGTTTTTGCCGCAGGAACCGGCTGACTTTGATCCGGCAGAATTCCCGCCGGACCAGACCAGCTGATTCCACGGTCCGGACATATTCTGTCCGGGCAAAAAATTGATCGCGACAGCAATGTCGCCCAGGAGGATTCGAAGCATGGAAGCTAACGAAGTCGAACTCGATGCGCTGGTTGCCAAGGCCCGTCAGCAGGGCTTTCTCACCTGGAATGACATCACCAGTTTTCTGCCAGACGAAGCCAACACGCCCGAAAAGGCTGACTCCCTGATCGCGGCCCTCGAAATGCGCGGCATCGAACTGCGCGACTCGGCACCGGTCGAAGACGGTCCGTCGCCGGATGAATTGAGTGGCGAAGAAGACGACATCGAATTGCGCAATCTGAAAATCTCCGCGCGACCCAACCGGCCAGGCGACGATCCCATCCGGACTTATCTTTCCCAGATGGCCGAGATCCCCCTGCTCGACCGCGACGAGGAGGTGGCCCTCGCCAAAAAAATCGAAATCACCCGCAAGCGCTATCGCCGCAGTGTGCTGACTTCGACCTATTCCCTGCGTTCCACGCTGGAAACGCTCAGGCGGGTCTACGCCGGCGAGCTGCCTTTTGACCGGACCATCAAGGTTTCGCTGACGGAAGAACTGACCAAGGAGCAGATCACGGCCCGCATGCCACACCATTTTCGTACGATGGAAAACCTGTTGCTTGCCAACGAACAGGATTTCCGTACGCTGGTCAGCCTGGGCGCAGCGGCCGCAGACAAGGCCGCGGCGCGAATCCGGTTCATGCGCCGTCGCCAGAAACTGGTCTGCCTGGTCGAGGAGCTTTCGCTGCGTTCACGTCGTGTCAGCCCCATGATCGCGCACCTGAAACAGTTTGCGACCCGCATGGAAACCATCCGCAGCGAACTGCAGCGGCTGGGCAACGATCCGGTGACCAGCGGGCGTCGAAAACAGCTGCGCCGCGAGTTGCAGCAGTTGATCCTGCTCTGTCAGGAGAGCCCGCAGGGACTGGCAGCGCGTGCCAGTCGTTGCCAGCAGTTGCTGACAGAGTTCGAAAAAGCCAAGCGGGACCTGTCCGCGGCCAACCTGCGGCTGGTGGTCTCGATCGCGAAAAAGTATCGCAATCGGGGCATGAATTTCCTGGACCTGATCCAGGAAGGAAACACGGGGCTGATGCGGGCCGTGGACAAATACGAATATCGCCGCGGCTTCAAGTTCTCAACCTATGCCACATGGTGGATTCGCCAGGCGATTACGCGTGCGATCGCCGACCAGGCCCGCACGATCCGGATTCCGGTCCACATGATCGATGTGCTGACCCGTCTGCGTAACATTCAGAAAGATCTGCTGCAGGAAACCCGCTGCGAGCCGACCTTTGACGAAATTGCCCAGCGGGCAGAAATGCCCGTGGAGGAAGTCCGCCGCGTGATGGACATCGGTCGCCATCCGGTCAGCCTGGACCGGCCCGTGGGCGATGGCGACGACTGCAGCTTCGGCGAGTTCATCGAAGACCGCTCCTGTGCCAGCCCCGACCGCTGTGCCGGCAACGGGATCCTGAAGGAACGCATGAACGACCTGCTGCAGACGTTGACTTTTCGTGAGCGGGAGATCATTCGCCTCCGCTACGGACTGGGTGACGGATACACCTACACCCTGGAAGAGGTCGGCAGGATTTTTAAAGTCACCCGCGAGCGCGTCCGACAGATCGAGGCCAAGGCAGTCAAGAAACTGCAGCATCCGGTCCGGCTGCAGAAACTCGCTGGCTTTGTCCCCGAAGGCAAACCGGTTGCGAATCCATTCCCGTTGTTGCTGAACGACTGAAATCCGGCCGGATCTGCCGCGCGGGCTGGAATGCCATTTTGGCGCACAGGCCTGACTGGCGAGGGACAATCACGTGCAAGCAAAAAAAGCCGCGAGGTGCAGGGTGCATCTCGCGGCAGGTTGCATAACAGATTTACTGGAGGCCGTTACTGAATGGTAAAGCCCGCCAGATGCGTATTGGTTTTTGCAAACTCTTCCAGTTTCGACTTGTAGTCCACGTCTGGTTTTGTAACCACAAACGAACAGGTCGTGTTGTCGGTGTCCGTCACAATGTCAGTGACACCATCGATTTTTTCAAGATCAGCCCGGACCGAGCTGGCACAGCCGCCTCAGGTCATTGCCGGAACGGACAACGTGACCTTGACCTGCGCAGGAGTTGCGTCGTTTGCAGTCAAATCTGCATTTGAGTTGGCGACGGTGTTGGCACTTGAACTGCCGGTGGTACCCGTCGCCGGTTTGTCCGTTTCGTTCTGACACCCTGTCACAACGACCATTACCGCCGACAAACAGGCGGCGGTTAGCAAGCGTTTCATGGCTTGACCTCCAAAAAAGTTGAAAAAAGTAACCAGACGTACGGGTCAACTTCGTTCAACAGGGCTTTAAAATCAAGTCGGATTCGCCGCACGAGAGCCCGTCACCGGCCCCGCAGCCGCCGCTGGCAGTCCCCTGCGTACTTCAAACGCCCTTCTGTTTGCGGAATAATGCGGCATTCCCGGACCTGACCGGGTTTCCCGATTCCCGGCAACCACTCGCACCGCTTTTACCAGGATTGTTTGATGTTCCAGGTTTTCAGATACCCGGCGGCCGCCCTGCTCTCTTTTGGCCTGACTCTTTTCGCTACCTCCTGGCATCCTCCCGAAGAAGGGATGTACCCGATGAGCGAGCTGGAACGAATCGATCTCGCTTCCAAAGGGATTGGGTTGACGGCCAAAGAGTTGTTCAATCCCGATGGCATCAGCCTGGTCGATGGCATCTGCCGCGTGAATGGATGCACCGGGTCGTTTGTCTCGTCCAGTGGTTTGATCATCACCAACCACCACTGTGCCTATGAAGCGATCCAGAAGGCCAGCACCCCGCAACGGGACCTGTTGGCCAACGGCTTTCAGGCAAAAACCCTGGCCGAAGAAATTCCGGCTCCGGACTACCAGATTCGCGTGACCGAAGACTACCGCGATGTCTCGGAACAGGTTTTGGCGGCTGTCGATGAAGCGATGAGTTTTTCCGACCGGACCCGGGCGATTGAAAAGCGCAGCCGGGAGCTGGAGCAGCAGGCCGAACGGGATCATCCGGGGCTGCGAGCCGAAGTCGCCGAGATGTTCGCTGGCAAAACCTATGTCCTGTTCCTTTACACCTGGCTGAAGGACGTCCGGCTGGTGTTTGCTCCACCGGCCTCGGTTGGGAATTTCGGTGGCGAAGTCGATAACTGGGAATGGCCGCGACATACCGGTGATTTTTCTTTCATGCGTGCCTACACCGCGCCGGACGGATCTTCGGCGACCTGGGCCAGCGACAATATCCCCTACAAACCGAAACGGTTTGTCCAGGTCGCTCCCGAAGGTGTGGACGAAGGCGACGCGGTGTTTCTGCTGGGATACCCCGGCCGGACCGCGCGGCACAAAACCGCCAGCTTTCTGCAGTACGAACAGAACGTCCGGTTGCCGATGATTGTGGATCTGTACCAGTGGCAAATAGCAGTCATGACCGAGACCGGTGCCAGCGATCGTCAGGTCGAAATCCAGCACGCGTCCCGAATGCGGTCGCTGGCCAATGTGGAAAAACGTTCGCGCGGACAACTCAAGGGACTGGTCGGGGCCGACATCGTCAGGACCCGACAGAATCAGGAAGCCCAGCTGCAGGAGTTCATCGCGGCCGATCCCCAGCGCCGCGAAAAATATGGCCAGCTACTGGACGAGATTGCCGCAGTCTATGCGGAATTGACTACCGCGGCGCCGCTTGAGATCAACCTGCAACAATTGACGTCTGCCTCGCAGGCGGCCTCGAATGCCTTCTTTCTCGTCGATAGCGCCAGTGAGCGTGAAAAACCTGATCTCGAAAGGGAGTCCCAGTACACGGACCGCAATTTCGAACAGTCGGTACAGCGGCTGAAAACCGGACTGTCTGATTTTCATGCCCCAACTGATGCCACGATGCTGGCGGGAATTCTGCGGCGGTTAAGCGAAGTTCCTGCTGCCGCAGAACTGGCTGGCCTGAAAAACCTCCTCGCCGATCCATCGGGTCTGGCCACCGCGGCGAAAGAAATGATCGCGGCAACGGAACTGGGCGACCCGGATTTCGTAGCGGCAGGACTCGGCAAATCGCCGGACGAGTTGCGGCAGATCGACGATCCGCTCCTGCAACTGGTGATTGGACTTTATCCCAAATACATTGAAATCCGTGAAGCCAACAAGTCCCGCGATGGCCGGTTGAGCCAGTTGTATGGATCGCTGATCGAAGTCAAACAGCAACACCTCGCGACCAGCTTCGTACCTGACGCCAACGCCACTCTCCGATTTACCTGCGGCAGGGTTCGTGCGTATTCGCCGGAAGACGCTGTGATCAAGACTCCGATCACGACGCTGACCGGTGTGATCAACAAAACGACCGGAGTCGAACCGTTTGTGACGCCCGATGCCGTGTTGGAAAAGTACCGTGCGGGAGAGTTTGGTCAGTTCCGGAATGCCCAGCTGGGTGATGTCCCCGTGGCGATTCTGTACGACACCGATACGACGGGGGGAAATTCCGGCAGCCCGATTTTCAACGGCAAGGGGCATCTGGTTGGGGTCAACTTTGACCGCTGTTTCGAAGCCACGATCAATGATTTTGCCTGGGACCAGTCCTACAGCCGTTCGATCGGCGTCGATATCCGGTATGTGCTGTGGATCACAGGGACAGTGTATGGGGCGAACCACCTGCTGGAAGAAATGGGCATCGAGGGCTCCGGCGAACAGCCCTGACAGACAGCGGAACGGCGCAAGCCGTCCGGTGCATGAACAAGGAGCAGATAGCGGAACGGCGCAAGCCGTCCGGTGCGAGGAAGGCCCTTGCCAAAGTTGTCCCATTTTTCGTTTGAGTCCATGAAAGGTTGTTGATGAATCTGGATTTGAGGAACCGGCACGCGATCGTCTGCGGCAGTTCGCAGGGAATCGGGCTGGCGGCCGCCCGCGAACTGGCGCTGCTGGGGGCGACCGTCACGCTGATGGCTCGTGATGCCGATCGGATGGAGGCGGCGCGAATATCCCTTGCGACCGGTCACAGCCAGACCCATTCAATTCTGGTGGCAGATTTTTCCCGGCACGAAGAAGTCGCTGCGGCGCTGGATCACTGGATCGCAAATGGCAGCGGATCCCGCAAGGGCGTGGCGGAGATCCTGGTCAACAACACGGGTGGTCCACCGGGTGGTCCGGCGATCGATGCCGGACTGGATGAATATCTGACAGCCTTTCGCAATCACCTGATTGTCAATCAGATTCTGGCCCAGCGGCTGGTCTCTGGAATGATGAGTGCGGGATTTGGGCGCATCATCAATGTGATTTCGACCAGTGTGAAGCAGCCGCTGAACAATCTCGGTGTTTCCAACACGGTTCGTGGGGCCGTGGCGAACTGGGCCAAGACGCTGGCGACTGAACTGGGGCCGTTTGGAATTACGGTCAACAACGTTTTGCCGGGTGCAACGGCGACGGCGCGACTGGAATCGATTGTGGCGGCGAATGCGGAGAAATCGGGTCAGCCGGTGGCGGAGATCGAGAAAAAAATGCTGGCTTCGATTCCCGCGGGACGGTTTGGGTTGGCGGAGGAAATTGGCCAGGCGATTGCTTTTCTTGCTTCACCTGCCGCGGCCTATATCAACGGAATCAATTTGCCGGTCGATGGGGGAAGAACGCAGTGTCTGTAAGCCGGATTTGTTCGTTCATCCATGGTGAATTTCGCCAGCCGCTGTCGGGAAACTGGTTGCCGAATTACGATCCGGCAACCGGTGAAATCTGTTCGGAAGTGGCCGATTCGTCATCGGACGATGTGTCCGCCGCTGTCCAGGCAGCGCTGGACGCGAGCGAGGCGTGGGGCCGCACGGGTTTTGACCAGCGGGCATCGTGGCTGAATCGGCTGGCTGACGGCGTCGAGGCCAGACTGGAGGCTTTTGCAAGGGCGGAATCGCAGGACAGCGGAAAACCGTTATGGCTGGCCCGGGATTTTGAAATTCCCAGAGTCGTGCAGAATTTCCGGTTTTTTGCCGGACTGGTTGCGGGCGCAGGCGGCCGCACATTTGATTCGCCGGCCGGTTTGAATATGACGTTGCAGGTGCCGTGGGGGGTTGGAGCGGTGATCTCGCCCTGGAATTTGCCGCTGTATCTCTTTTCCTGGAAGATTGCACCGGCCCTCGCAACCGGAAATTGTCTGGTCGCCAAACCCTCCGAACTGACTCCGGTGACGGCCATGATGCTGGGGGAAATCTGTCTGGAAGCCGGTTTGCCGAAGGGTGTGCTGAACATCCTGCAGGGGTCGGGAGCCACGACGG